>JAEYOT010000558.1 GCA_023411445.1 Pseudomonadota bacterium | reverse complement strand
GCCCAGAGCTTCCTCTCGGCCTTGCCTGACTTTGGCGGCAGCGCGGACACGGCTCACGAGGGCGACGTCGGCGGGAACGAATACGCGGCGGCGGACGACATCGGCGGCGACGACATCGGCGGCGACGACATCGGCGGCGACTTCGACGTCTAAGCCTCGTAGAGCGCCGGGACGGAGTACGGCGGGAAGCGGTCGCTCCAGGGCCTGGCTCTCTCCAGCTCGTACGCGAGCCTCAGCAACGTCGCGTCGCGGCCGGGTGCCGCCGCGAAATGCACGCCGATCGGTAGGCCCTGCTGCGACCAGTGCAGCGGGACGGACATGGCCGGAGAGCCCACGATGTTGTGGATCGGCGTGTAGGCCAAGAGGCTCGCGGTGCGCGCGAGGAGCAGCTCTCGCGGCAGCACCGGCGACAGCGTGCCGATGGGGGGCGGAGCGCAGCCTAGCGTGGGCGTGAGAATCACGTCGAAAGGCGCTGTGACCTCCCGGTAGTGCGCGATGGCGCGCTGAAACGTGGCCCGCGCGTGTGGCACGGCGTCGCTACCACGCACTTCGAGCAGCTCCAGTAACGACCAGGTGAACGGCTCCAGCTCGACGCTCTGCACGGGCTCGCGCCGGGTGCGATCGATCGTCTCCACCATGCCGGCCACCGCGGCCGCGGCGACGACGTAGTAGGCCTCGGCCAGCGCCGGCTCGTAACGGGGCGCCGCGACAGGCTGCACGTGGTGTCCCAGCTCCTGCAAGAGCGCCACCGCGTCCTCGTGCGCGGCGAGCACGTCCGCGTCCGGGGACTGCCCAGTGAGCGTCGCCGTCCAACTGCCGATGCGCAGCCGTTCGGCGCTCGGCTCGCTGACGAAGCCGAGCGAGCCGTGAGCGTCGTCTTCGGTCAACGCCAGGAAGAGCGCGCTGTCGCGCACGGAGCGGCTGATGCAGTGCTCGGAGGTCATGTCGGCGAAGTCCGTGCCGCTGCGGTTGGCGACCGCCGTGCGGCCACGGCTGGGCTTGAAGCCGAACAAGCCGCAGGCCGAAGCGGGAGCGCGAATCGAGCCGCCGCCGTCATTGGCGTGGGCAAGCGGCACCAGCCCAGCCGCGACTGCCACCGCGCTGCCGCCCGAAGAGCCGAGCGGCGAGAGATCGAGCCGCCACGGGTTGTGCGTGACGCCGTCCAGCAGGCTCTCCGTGCTGGCGAGCAAGCCGACCTCGGACAGCGCCGTCTTGCCGGCCAGCACCAGGCCCGCTTCCACCAGCCGCCGGCCATAGTCGGTCTGCTGCGAGGTGACGCGCCGAGCGAACAGACGCGAGCCGAGCGTCCAGGGCAACCCCGGCCAGGGGCTCGAGTCCTTGAGCAAGAACGGGACGCCTCGCAGCGGCCCCGCGCGCGCCGGCTCCGGCGCATCGACCACGTGCCGCACGGCACGCAGCAGCGGGTTGAGCCGCGCGATGCGCTCTTGGCAGTGCTGCCACAGCTCGTGCTCACTGAGCTCACCCGTCGCGACGAGCGCTGCCTGCGCCGTGGCGTCGAGCCGCGCGATAGTCGCTAGGTCGCTCATCATCCTGGCATAGCTCAGCTGGTTGAGCTTGACGACGCCTACACGACACCACGTTGGGACGGCGGGCCCGGCTCTTGCTAGCTTCGCGGTGTGAAACCGCGCTGGGTGCTCCTGCTGGGTCGCTGGCTGAGCGGTGCCGTTTCATGCTGCGCTGTGGCGTGCTCGGCGGCGCCAGCACCTCAGGTGCGTGACGCGGGCGCCGGCGGGACCGCGAGCCCGAGCGAGCCGGCATCACCGCGGTCTGAGGCCCCACCGACGCAGCCCAAGCCCCACGCGACCGGCGCAGCGCAAGCGCGCACGGTCGAGCTCGCGGTGCCAGGATTTCTGCCTGCCGTGCTGATCGTGCCGGGCGGCGAAGACGAGCGCCCGCTGCTGGTGGCGGCGCACGGCGCCGGCGGCGCTCCCGAGTGGGAGTGTGACTACTGGCAGCGCCTCACGTCCGGCCGCGTCTTCGTCCTGTGCCTGCGTGGAACCGCGATGGGTGGCGGCTCGTTCTACTACCGGCACCACCACGCGCTGCGCGAGGAGCTCGCGGCAGCGCAGAGCGCGGCGCGCGCGGCGTTCCCGCGCATCGCGAGCCAGGGTGGCCTTTACGCCGGCTTCTCCCAAGGAGCCAGCATGGGGTCTTTGGTGGTGGCTCACGAGGGCGAGCAGCTCAGCTACGCGGTGTTGCTCGAGGGCTTCGAGCAGTGGAACGTGGCGCTCAGTCGCGCCTTCGCGCAGGGCGGCGGCAAGGGCGTGCTCTGGGTGTGTGGCACCACCACGTGCGCGAACAAGGCGGAGCGCTCCGCCCGCGCCGCGACTCAGGCGGGCTTGCGGGCGCGCGCCGAGCACGCGGTCGGCGCCGGCCACACCCCGCTGGGAGGAGTGCGCGATGCGCTGGTCCGCGAGCTGCCCTGGCTCCTCGGCGAGGATCCGGCGTGGGCCGGCGTCTTCAAGTGAGCTGCACCGAGCGACGCGTGAACGCGCCGCCCTGCCAAAAACCCGTGATGGGAAAGCTCACCTGCGGCGTCGTATCCCGAAAGGCGCCGGCCGCGACCAGCACCGGCGAGTAGTGCTCCCAGGTGGGCAGCGCCAGGGCGGCGCCTGGAGCGCGCGCCCGGAAGTCGATCAGCGCGTCCACATCGAAACGAGAGAGCGCCTCTGCCGCCCACGCGTCGAACTCGCTTGCCCAGCTGGGCACGCCCCGGCGGAAGGCGTAGCGCATGTTGTGCGTCAGAAATCCGCTACCGAACACCAGCACGCCCTCGCGCCGCAACGACGACAGCGCCGCCCCCAGCCGAAAGGCGTGCTCCGGCTCGAGCCCCGGCAAGGAGAGCTGGAGCACCGGCACGTCCGCGGCCGGGTACATCGCCACCAGCGGCACGTAGGCGCCGTGATCCAGACCGCGCTGCGGCTCGTCCGTGAACGGCAGCTGCTGCGCGCGGAGCAGCTCACGCACCCGCGCCGCCAGCTCGGGCGCACCCGGAGCTGGGTACTGCGTTTGATAGTAGCGCGGCTCGAAACCGGAGAAGTCGTAGATCAAGGGCACGGTGGTGGTGGCACCGAGCGCTACCGGTCGCTCGTGCCAATGCGCCGAGATCATCAGCACGGAGCTGGGCCGCGGGATGGCCTTCGCCCAAGCCGCGAGCTCACTCATCCACCCGGCGTCGTCCAGCAAGACGGGCGCGCCGTGCGCCGCGAACACCGCTGGCATGAGCGCGGCCGAGCTTTTCGACGCGCTAAAGCTCTCTCCCGCGGCCGGCTCCGCGACGCGCTCCTTGGAGCAGGCGGCGAGCGTGGCGGCGCCCAGCAGGCCTAGAGCCTCACGACGGAACATCCCCCTGCTCTATCACGGCGCCTGCCTTTGTCGCGCCGAGCGGCTACAGTTGGCGCGGCGATGGCTCGAGCCGCTCCGCGCGTCGGCGATTCACACAACTTCGGCCGGCGCGTGCGCGTCGCGGGGGAGCGGGTAGTCAAGCCGCGCACCGTGCTGTGGGAGTGGCTGGTGCTGTCCCCCCAGAGCCCGCTCCGGCGCGCGCTCGCCCGCGCCGCCGCCGAAAGCGAGCTCGGCCGAGAAGCGTTCGAGTTTCTGCCGCGCCTGAAGTTCTGGCGCTGGCGGGGCCAGCCGGGCGGCGAGGTGGAGCGCCTGTCGCTCGCGCCCTTACCTCGCACCCGCGCGACGCGCGAGGAGCTCGCTCAGGTGCTGGGCCGCGCGCTGGCCTTGTTCAGCTGGCTGGGCCTGGCCGATCTGCATTGGGAGAACCTGGCGCTGGGCGCGGGCCCCGGCGGCCGCGTGGTGTTCGGCCCGCTGGATATCGAGCTGATGCTGGCCGATCTGGCGCTGCCGACGGAGAC
>JAEYOT010000425.1 GCA_023411445.1 Pseudomonadota bacterium | reverse complement strand
CGCGCGAGCCGCTTAGCCGCATCGCCACGCAGGTCGGCTACGGCAGCGAATTCGCGCTCAGCCGGGCGTTCAAGCGCTTTCACGGCGTGGCGCCGGCTCGCTACCGCGCGGGGGCGACGCCGATCCGCTGCGCAGCGTGATGGCGCAGCGCGGTCCTGCGTGACACCTTCTGCGCATGGCGCTGCGCTTCTTCCCGTTCGGCGAGCACTTCGAGCCTGGCATGGGCGGACGCTCGCTCACGCCGCAAGAGCCGCTGATCGACGTGGACCTGGCGCACTACGCGGCTGAGGTCGCGCTGAAGCGGGCGCAGCTCCGCGAGCGCCACCAGGACTACTTCTTGGCGCCCCCGGAGCTGGCGAGCGCGCAGTGGGAGGTGCTGGAGGTGGTGCTGGCTGACCTGGCGCGGCACCACCCTCAGCATTTCGAGCTTCAGCGCGACGGCTCGCGGGTGGTCTGGCAAAATCGACTGCTCGGGGAAGAGCAAATGCTGACGCTGGGTGAGGAGGCGAGCCTGCCCCTGGCACCGCTGGATTGGGTCGGGCGCCAAGTGCAGGAAGACTTGGTGCTGGTGCGCGCGGACGCGGACGGCACGCTGGTCGGCGGCCAGCTGTGTTTCCCCAACGGGTGGGATCTGCCGGAGCGCGCCGGCCTGTCTTACCAGGCTATCCACGTGTCCACCCCCGGCTCCACGATGGTCGGAGTGCAGGCGGGCGGCAGGCTGCTGCAGTCGCTCAAGCCCGATCGCATCTTCTGCCGCATCGGCTGGAACCTAAAGCTGTCGAGCCAGCTGGATCTCTCCACCAAGTACCTCCAGAGCTACCTGGAGCACGCCGCCGAGCGAGCCCCGCAGCTAGACGCGCAGAGCGTGGGCCGAGAGCTGTATCTGCGCCTGGAGCGGCAGACGTTTTTGCGCCTGAAGCGCTCGCAGCACGTGCTCTTCGGCATCCACACGTACCTGAGCCCGTTCGAGGTGGAAGCCGCGGATCCGGAGCGCGCGCGGCGGCTGCTCGCGGTGCTGAGCGAAGCTCCGGACGACGTGAAGCGCTACAAGGCCGTGTTCGCGCTGGAGCGCGCGCTGTTCACGTTCTTGCGCGAACGCGCCGCGCGGGCGCCCGGCCACGCAGCGGCGAGCGCGCGTAGCGGCAGCGAGAGCTCGAGCCGCGCCGCCGACTAACCGAAGCTGTTGGTCGAAAAGATCATACCTAACATGGTCTTGATGCGCTGCGTTATCAGGGCTTGGGGATGCGGATGGTGCGGCTGACCATGCCGAGGCCGTGCAGGAAGAAGAGGAGCGAGAGCGGATGCAGCGTGACGGGGCCGAGCTCCCACGCGCCTCCGGGCAGCAGCGACCCGGTACGACCCAGGGCGAACAGGGCGAGCAGCACGCAGCCCAGCAGCAGGCTGGTGGGGATCGGCAGGCCTTCGTAGAAGCGCACCTTGCCGCTTCCGTCCGAGCGCGACACCGCGGTGACGTTGTAGCGCGCCAAGCGGCTGATGCCGCACGCCACGAAGAAGCTGAGCAGCAGCATGTCCGCCGCTCCGCGCAGCCCGACCGCGTAGCCCAGCACGGCCGGAGCCACGCCGAACGAGACCACGTCCGACAGCGAGTCCAGCTCGCGGCCCACGTCGCTCGTCTCACGGCGCTTGCGCGCGACGCTGCCGTCCAAGATGTCGAAGGTGAGCGCTAGCGCCAGGAGCCCAGCTCCGACCCACACCGCTTGGCCGTGATCGGCGACGGCGTACTCGAGGAAGCTGAAGATGGCAGCCATACCGGTGGCGCCATTCAGCAAGGTCATCCAGTCTGCCATGCGCAGCTCGCGCAGCAGGCCGAAGTGGCGCTCTCTCTCAGGGTGCTTGATGGCTTGGGTCACGTGCTGCTCCTCGACGAGCCGGGGCCGGACCAGCGAGGCCCGGGCAGAGTAGGGTAAGGGCCCAGAGCTCGCAGAGCGAGCCACGGAGGGAAATGGGAGCAATTCCGGGGCCAGCCCGCGAGCGCTTCCAGCGAGACCTCTGAGCGTCGCAGCAGGGGCAGCAAGGCACCGAGACGCAGCATTGACACGACGCAGCCGTCCGCGGCTTCGGCTTGGCGAGGCCAAGAAAGGGCGCTATGCCGGGCGCGATGTTCGAGCCGCTGACCCGCGACTACGATGGCTATATCTTCGATTGCGACGGCACGCTGGCCGACTCGATGGTGGTGCACCACCGCGCGTGGACGTCCGCGCTGCGGCTCCACGGCGCGACCTTCGACTTCGATTGGCAACTGTTCACGAGCCGCGCCGGCATGAGCTTGCCCAAGACGGTCGAGGCGCTCAACGAGCAGTTTGGGCTGAGCATGGATCCCCTCGCCGTCACGGCCGCGCAGCGCGTCGAGTACGAACGCCTGTTGCCGGGGGTGAGACCGATTGCCCCGGTCGTGGAGCTTGCGCGGCGGGTAGCGCAGACGGCCAAGGTCAGCGTGGCGTCGGGTGGGGAGAGCGCGATTGTGAAACGAACCTTGGAGCTTATTGGCTTGGGCGACACGTTTCCGGTCGTCGTCACGGCGGAGGACGTGCTTCACGGCAAGCCGGCGCCGGACATGTTCCTGCTCGCTGCCGAGCGTATGGGCGTTTCGCCCGCCGGCTGCGTCGTGTTCGAAGACAGCGTGCTCGGGCTGGAAGCGGCTCGGCGCGCCGGGATGGCGTCGGTGCTGGTCCGGGAGCCCGTGGTTCGGTAAGCTAGGCGGTCAATGCCTGTCAGACATCCTCGCGGCTACGACGGCGAGGATCACACCACGCTGGGCTCGGACATCCTGGCCGTGCTCAAGATCCTGAAGCTCCCGGAGCAGGTGCTGGGGGCGAAGGAGTGGGAGCGGCTCAAGCGGGTGAAGGCGGACGGCTGGTACCCCATCGAGCAGCTCGTGGCCTTGATGGAGATCTTGGAAGCGCACGTCGGCAGCTACGGCTTGATGCAGCTCGGACGTCGGATTTTCGAGATGACTCACAAACAGCGCGTCTTGCTGTCCGCGCGGACCGCGAAGGACGTGCTGTATGGGCTGGACGGCATGTACCACTACTCCAATCGAGGTAGCGGCATCGGGGGCCTGCGGGTGCTGCGCTTCGAGCCCGGCGTGAGCGAGGTGGAGAACACGACGGCGCACCACTGCGTGGTCCTGCAGGGATTGATCACGGAGGCCTTGCTTTCGGTCGGCTGTGCCTGCAACGTGGAGCAGACGCGCTGCTTCCTGCAAGGCGCTGACAATTGCGTGTTTCGGGTGACGAGCGCCTTCGTGGACAAGCGCTGGGCGGGCTGAAAACGGGCCACGCTCGCGGGCAAATGCAGTAGCGTTCCCGCCGCATGAAGCCCTCGCTCGGCGCCTTGCTGCTCGCTTGCTCTCTCCTCGGCTGCGCTGCGTCGCCGCCACCGCCCGCCGCGGAGCCTGCCGCCGAGCCGGCCTTGGCCGCGCCGCCGCCGGTCGTGGTCAAGAAGCCGCCAGCGGAGCTCAGCCGCTATTGGACGTTCGAGCGCGAGCCGGCCTTCACGCTGTACGCAGATCTCAGCGCGCTCACGCAGACGGAGCTGGTGCGCGGCTTGATTCCGGCGCTGCTGCGCGACGCGGGCGACGCGCTCAGCGCGCCCGAGCGAGACTGCTTGCTGGCGCTGGTGGAGCACGCCGACCAGCTGGTGCTGGGCTCCGTGCCTCAGACCTTGGGCGTGCTCACGCTGGGTGATGCCGGCGTGCAAGCCGCGCGCGCCGCCTGCGTTGGTCGTGTGCTGCCGGCCGAGCCCCTTGCGCTCGAAGGCGCGAGCGAAGCTTACGCGCTCGGCGAGCAGCGAGTCGCGCTGACGTCGGGCGGAGTCGTGCTGATCGGGCACGCGGCGGCGGTGACGGCCGCGCTCGCTCCCGCGGCCAAGCCGGCGCCTTTGCCGGAGCACTTCACGCTTTCTGGTGAGCAGCAGCTCACGCTCCGCTTCGAGCTGCCGGAGCGGCAGGTGTTCGCTCACGGAGCGCTCTCGCTCTCCCCGCAGCGCTTCTTGCTCGCTGGACAGGTGCAGCTGCCCAGCGACGCCGTAGCGGACGACGTGGAGAAGGCGGTAGCCGCGCGCACGGCGCAGGCCCAGCAGCTGGCGCAGGGCGGTGGACCCCAGGCCGCCTTGCTGCGCGTTACGAACGCGCTCTCGCTCGAGCGCAAGGGGCGCGCCTTCGACGTGCGCTTCGAGCTGCCGGGTACGCCCAGCGACCAGGCGCAGGACCTAGGGGTGGTGCTGGCGCTCGGTACGCACGCGGTCAAGCGCTACATGGCGAACGCCAAGCTGGCTGAGGCCAAGAGCACGCTCGGGCAGATCACCAAGAGCTACCAGAGCGCGCTGATGGTGACGGCCAGCGCCAAGCCGGGCAAGGCCAAGCTGGCTTCCTTGCCGCCCGTGCCGGCGGAGGTGCCGCGCGGGCGCAGGCAAGCCACGGTGGCGACCGACTGGCAGGCGTGGACGCCGATTCAGTTCAAGCTGGAGGAGCCGCAGTACTTTCAATACGAGGTCGTGGCGGCCAAGGATGGCAAGAGCGCGGACGTGATCGCCCGCGGCGATCTGAACGGCGACGGGAAAACCTCCGAGCTGAGGCTGAAGGTCACGCTGGACGCGAAGAGTGGGCAGCTGACGGCCCAGGGTCTGGACGAGAAAGATCCCTTCGAATAGCGTCAGCCTCAATGCGAGCGTCTCTCGCTTGGTTGGGGTTCTGTGGTTTGTGGGCGTGCGCTGAGGCGGCCCCGCCGCGCAGCGCAGCGACGTTGCCGCGCACGCGCGATCTGCTCGGCGACACCTACGACCCCACGGCGCTGGAGGAATATCGGCTGGTCCCCATGCGCGCGGACCAGTCCAGCTACGCGGGGCGTTTGCCCGCGGAGCTGCGGCTGCTGGGCGGTCAGCGCCTGCTGGACAGTCGCGGCGAGGTCACGTGGGCGGAGACCGTCGCGGCGCCCGCCTTGGTCGGCGCGCGGCAGGTGCCCGCTGTCTCTGGCGACGGCTTCTTGTTCTGGAACGAGGAAGGCCTGTTTCGCAGCCGGACCTTCTTGGGGCGACTGGAGCCCGTGCTACCGCTGCCGTTCGAGATAGAGCACGTGGCGTTCGGCCCTGGCTACGTGCTGGTGCGCGGCAGCGAGGGCGGCACGCGCGTGATCGACTGGCACACCGGGCAGCTGCGGACACCTGACCCGCTCGGGCTGGTGGACGTGGTGGCGGTGGACGACGGTCGGGTGCTGACTGAGCTCGCTTTCCAGCGTTTCACCCTGAGCCTGGACCGCAACGTCACGACGCGGGACGTGCAGCTCGAGCTGGACGGGCGCGTGCGCGCGCTGAGCCACGAGCCGCTCGGCTTCGTGTTGGAGGATGGCTCGCTGGTGGAGGTCTCGGCGCGAGGCGAGCTCATCCCCGTTGGGGTCCCGCCGCACGTGACGGACCCCTACGAGCTGCCCGGCGGCGAGAGCGCGCTGGAGCAAGCGGTGACCGCCGGCGTGCTGCGCGGCGACGAGCGCGCGCTGTTCCCGCACGGCTCGGCGCTGGTTGAGGTGGATCTGCGGAGCGGTCAGGTGCGGCGCCGCTCCAGCCAGTTATTGCCCGGCCGTCAAGCTTGCAGGGCGCTCGAGGTCGGGCTCGAGCAGCTGCTGGTGTGCCAGGGCCAAGGCGGCGTCAGCGTCTTCGGTCAAGTGAACCGCGACGCGCCGCTCTTGGAGCTGACCTTCGCTCGCAATGCTCAGGTACAGACGGGCTTTGGGCGTGTGCTGGTGGATCACGACTGCACGGGGACGAGCGTGCCGTTCAGCGTCTGCCTGCGCGAGGTGGGCGGCGCGTGGCGTGCCTTGAGCCCGCCGCAGCTGTCGCAGCCTTCGGCGGCCGATGGCGCCGCCGTGCGCGTGGAAGGGGTGGAGCTGCTCGGCTACGGGCTCAAGGAAGAGGGCGGCGCGGTCGCGTTCATCCGCAGCGGCGAAGGGTACGCCTACCGCGATCTCGCGAACGGCGAGCTGGTGCGGCTCGAGTCGAGCGCGCCGTTCAAGCCGTCGGGGCAGACGCACTGCCGCGTGCAGCGCGGCGGCGAGGTGCGCTGCTTCGGGCCGCAGGGGCCATTCTCGTTCGGCGCAGACGGCAGGCGGCGGCTATCACCCTATCAGTTCCAATGGGTCGTCCGCGCTGAAGAGCGCGCGCTGGCGGGCGACGCCGCCGGCAGGCTGTTTCAATCGCTGGACTTCGGCGGCAACTGGATGGAGATCGACGCCCCGCCGCACTTCGATCTCCGCGAGCGCTCGACGCAATGCTCGGCCGTGGGCTGTCGCATCGGCGGCTGGCTGCGGCTCGGTTGGCGCGGGACCTCGCCGGTGCGGCGCCCGCTGCCCGAGGCCATCGCGCTGCCGCACGGCCCGCGCGAGAGCTTGCCCCAGCTGGTGTGCTCGGAGCTTTCGCCGGCGAAGGTGCGCGCCGGTGCGCCTCTGCCGGGAGCCTTCGGGGTCGTGCCTGCGCCCGCTCGTCACTTCACGGTGCCGATCAGTCCGAGCGCACGAGGGCAAGACGCGGCTGAGGGCTGGGATCTGCGCGGCGTGCTGTGGGGCACCGAGCCCACCACCAACTTGCGCTTTCGCTACGTCGATTTCTTGGACCCGGCGGCGCAGCGGCGCGCGAGCGAGCTCGCGGTCGCGTCGTGGCTCGCGCTGCTCCGAGCCGCGAACGCTCCCGTGCCCGCGCTCACGCTAGAGGACGTGATGGTGCTGCAGGGGACGCCGGTCATCACCCAGGAAGGTCGACCCGCGGGACTGGTGCTGGCGCTGGACGATTCGCCCTTCTGGGTCAAGCCCGGACGCGCGCAGCCGCTGGCGTTCGAGCGCGTCGCGGAGGCGGGGGCCATCACCAGTGCCATCGCGAGTGGCCCGAACAGCATCGCGCTGCTGCTCGATGGCGGCGTGGTCGTGCGCCAGGCGCCGAGCGGCGCGCTCGAGCTGTTCCGAGCGCCCGGGCTCACACGCGCGGCCGACAGCCCGGACGCGCTCGCCGTCTCGGCGCAAGGCGAGCTGGCAGTGCTGCGCTTCGATGGTAGCGAGCCGCCGAGCGCGGACCAACCGGTGCTGGCTTACCGCGACGGGAAGCCGATGGAGGCGCTCGCGCCCTGGTCGTCGCTCACGCTGGCCAGCGACGCGCGTTGTCAGGGCGGCGGCGGCTACCGCGCCGTGCTCGCTCCGCGCCGCGCGTGGCTGCGGCTCGAGCGGGGAGCCGCGAGCGACGCCGACGCGGAGGGCAGCATGATCGCTAGCGTGCGCTGGTCGCAGCAGCGCGTGTGCTTGGAGGCCGTGGAGCTCGGCGATCGCGAGCTTGCGCTGGGCCAGCATCGGCTGGCGACCCGAGTCGTCGCCAACTTCGGCAGCAAGGC
>JAEYOT010000398.1 GCA_023411445.1 Pseudomonadota bacterium | reverse complement strand
ACCGAGGCGCACCTTCGCTTCGCGGACGTGCCGGAGGGCGCGGTGCTTCGCCATGCGCCCGACGCCGCCTGGCCGACGCCGGTGGTCGAGAACGTGTGGATCCTGCCTGGCGTGCCGGAGGTGTTCCGCATGAAGCTTTCGGCGCTGCGCGCCTGGGTCAAGGGGCCGCGCCCGTTCTTCACGCGCGCGCTCGTCTCCACGCAGGACGAAGTGCACCTCAAGGACGCGCTCGACGCGGTGGTCGCGGCGCACGCGGCCGTGACGGTCGGCTCCTACCCGGCCCTGTTCAACCCGCGCTACCGCACGCGAGTGACGTTCGACGGCACCAGCGAGGCCGACGTGCTGGCGGCGCTAGAGGATTTGCGCGCGCGCGTGCCGGCCGCGACCATCGTCGAGATCGAGTAGCGCCTGGCCGCCGCCGCACCAGCTGGCCGCCAGCGTGGCGACGCATGAATCGCGGGATCCGGCGCGGTGCGCGCCTGGCACGTCGCCTGCTTAGGCGTGTGTCGAGGACAAGCCAGTGCCAGCGATCAGGGAACGCGCGTTGAAGTCGGGAGTCGTCGAGCTGGGGGATGTCGAGCTGCTCAGCTTGCTGCTCGGCACGGGCAGCGTGGGCTGCTCCGTCGAGCGCGTGGCGCAGGCCCTGCTGGAGGCGGCGGGTGGTCTGGAAGGCGTCGCACGCTTAGGCCCGCACGCGTTCGCGGCTCAGGTCGGCGTGGGGCCGGTGAAGGCGACGCGAGTGGCCGCTGCGCTCGAGCTGGGGCGCCGCGCGCTCATCCGCTCCCTCTCGGAAGAGCGCGCCCTGATCGACTGCTTCGAGGCCGCCGCGGACTGGGCGCGCCCGCGCCTTGCGGCGTTGGATCACGAAGAGGTCTGGCTGCTGTGCTTGGACGGCCGCAGCGGCTTGAAGGCCAGCGTACGCGTGGCACAAGGCGGTCTCCACGGCTGCGCGCACCCCGCGCGTGACGTGCTGGCTCCAGCCGTGAAGAACGCCGCTGCCGCCATCCTGCTCATCCACAATCACCCAAGCGGCGACCCCGAGCCCAGTCCGGACGACGTGGAGATGACCCGGCACGTCGCCAAGTGCGCGGACCTGATTGGTATCCCACTTCTCGATCACGTCGTGGTCGCGCGCGGCGGCGCCCGTTCGATCGCAAGCTCGGCCGGCTTACTAGGAGACGGCCTGATAGCAAACCCGCTGTAATTATCGCTTAAGAGCGCCCTTTTCGAGGCGAGCACCGCTGGGCTATCCTGCCTGGTCGATGAGCAGTCCGGAGATCATGTACGGCGCGCTGACCGACGTGGGCCGCCAGCGCGAGCACAACGAGGACAACTACCTCGTAGACAAGAAGCTCGGATTGTTCGTGGTTTGCGACGGCATGGGCGGCCACGCCGCGGGCGAAGTCGCCAGCGCGCTCGCCGTCCGCACGCTGCATGAAGAGGTCCGCAAAGAGGCGGACCTGCTCAAGGACTACGCGGAGGGTGCCTCGGGTGGCTCACGCGTCAGCAAGCGTGACATCCTCAATATGCTCGAGTTCGCCGTCAACCGCGCCTCACACAAGGTCCATTCGGAGGCGGCCAAGGACGCAAAGAAGCGTGGCATGGGCACCACGCTGGTGGCGCTGCTGGTGGTCGGTAGCCAAGCCTTCATCATCTACGTCGGCGACAGCCGGTTATACTTGCTGCGTGACGGCGTGCTCGAGCAGGTGACCGAGGATCACACCGTTTACAACGAGCTGATCAAGCGCAAGAAGATGCCGCGCGAGCAGGTCGAGCAGCTGGCGCAGAAGAACGCCATCACCCGCGCCGTGGGCGTCTACGAGCACGTGGAGCCCGACACCTTGGTGATGGATTTGCTGCAGGGCGATCGCTTCCTGCTCTGCTCCGACGGCCTGTCCGGTTATTTTGAGGATGAGCTGGAGCAGCTCGGCAAGTTCATGGCCGAGCCCGACGCGGACGTGGTCGTGCGCCTGCTGATCGACTGGGCCAACGAGCACGGCGGCAAAGACAACATCACGTCCGTGCTCGTCACGCTGGGCGACGCCTCTTCGCGCGACGAGGGCCGTGCGAAGAAGCTCCAGCTCAAGCGCGAGATCTTGGCGCGCATGCCGCTGTTCCGCCCGCTGAACGACCGTGAGATCTTGCGCGTGTTGCAGGTGACGGACGTCATCACCTACAAGCCGGGCGAGGTCGTGATCACCGAGGGTGAGAAGGGCGAGGAGCTCTTCATCGTGCTGTCGGGGCAGCTCAAGGTGTCTCGCAACGGGGCCGAGGTGGCCACCTTGAAGCCCGGCGCGCACGTGGGCGAGATGGCGCTGGTGCGCAGCCAGCCCCGCTCCGCGACCGTGAACGCCGAGACCCTCAGCGAGCTGATGGTCATCCGCCGTCAGGAGTTCTTCGAGATCTTGCGCAAGGAGCACCAGCTGGCGGTCAAGCTGCTATGGCAGTTCACCGGCGTGTTGGCAGATCGCCTAGCGGAGACGACGCGCGAGCTGGGCGCCGCGAAGGAAGAGCTGGCAGCCGAGGACATCACCAGCGAGATCTTCGCGGAGGACGAGGAAGATGACAGGAAGACGCTCGTGAACCCGCCTCCGCCGCCTCCGCCGCCTCCGCCGTCTCGGCGCGCGGAATGAGCCATCGCTGGGCGCCGGCGCTGCTGCGCGCGCTCTTGGTGGCGTGTGACGAGCGCGGCAAGCAGGCGACGCCCGCCGCGAGCGCGGCTGCCGCGCCCAGCCTGCCGGTATCTGCCGCTC
>JAEYOT010000359.1 GCA_023411445.1 Pseudomonadota bacterium | reverse complement strand
GGCGCGAGCTGAGCACAGCGAAGCGCTGCGGCGACAGCACGCTGCGCCCCGTGAGCTCGTCGAGCTCGACCGAGCGCGAGCTCGACCCGGCGCAGCTGATGGACAGCGCGAAGGCCAGCGGCAGCGCGCCGCGCCACATTCAGACCACGCGGTGCAGCCAGCCGTGCTTGTCCGGGCTGGTGCCGTATTGAATCGCGAGCAAGCTCTCGCGCAGCTTGCGCGCGTGCGGCCCGAACTCGCCACCGTTGATCACCCACTTGCCAGCGTCCGACTTCACCTCGCCCACCGGCGTGATCACCGCAGCGGTACCGCAGGCGAACACCTCGACCAGCGAGCCATCCTTGAGGCCCTGCTCCCAATCCTCCACGCTAATCATGCGCTCCTCCGTGGCGTAGCCGAGATCGGCCGCCAACGTGAGCAGGCTGTCGCGCGTCACGCCCGCCAGCAGGGTGCCGGTCAGCTTGGGCGTCACCAGCTTGTGCCCGCTGCCGTCCTTGTAGACGAAGAACAGGTTCATGCCGCCCATTTCTTCGACCCACTTGCGCTCGACGGCGTCGAGCCAGATCACCTGCACGCAGCCCTCGTCGATGGCCTTTTGCTGCGCCACCAGGCTCGCGGCGTAGTTGCCGGCGCACTTGGCTTCGCCCGTGCCGCCCGGCGCAGCTCGCACGTAGTCCGTGCACAGCCACAGGCTGATCGGCTTGACGCCTTGAGGGAAGTAATCGCCCGACGGCGAGCCAAACAGCAGAAACACGTACTCCTTCGCCGGCTTCACGCCGAGCGCCGCCTCGGTCGCGATCATCAGCGGGCGCAAGTACATGCTCTCGCCGGCACCGCTCGGCACCCAAGCCTGCTCCTGCTCGAGCAGCACGTCGGCCGCGCCCACGAACAGCTCGACCGGTAGCTCCGGCATGGCCAAGCGCCGGGCGGAGGCGGCGAAGCGCTTGCCGTTGGCTTCGGGGCGGAACGTCGCGATGCCGCCGTCCGGCTGCCGGTACGCCTTGAAGCCCTCGAAGATCGACTGTCCGTAGTGCAGCACGGAGGCGGCAGGATCGAGCGACAAGGGACC
Source organism: Pseudomonadota bacterium (assembly GCA_023411445.1). Taxonomy (GTDB): domain Bacteria; phylum Myxococcota_A; class Polyangia; order Polyangiales; family Polyangiaceae; genus PMG-095. Next base: position 9,597 of record JAEYOT010000359.1, on the reverse strand, counting down.
GTACGGGACGAGCTCGCCGCGCTGCCACGCGCCGTTCTCGTAACGAATGGTGACCATGTGCTCCGTGAACAGGCGACCGAAGCCCAGGCCACCCTTCAAGATCGCCTCGCGCTCGGCGGCGCGCTTGGGTGTGGTGCTCGGTTTCAAGGCAAAGCCAGCAGCCGACATGCTGTTGGGATACCACACGACTCGGGGTCCCCCCAGTCAGCGCGCGACCAGCACAGAAGGCCGGGCGGCCGCGCGAAAGCACGAAAAACACTGTAGACTCCGCCCGGCGCCATGGATCACAGAGTTCGTATCGCCCAGCCCGGCGGGCCCGAGGTCATGGATTTCCAGCCGTTCGACCCGCCCGCGCCCGGCCCCGGGGAGGCGTTGATCCGCCACCGCGCGATCGGCGTGAACATGATCGACACCTATCACCGCTCCGGGCTCTACGGGCTGCCGCTGCCCGCCACGCTCGGCGTCGAGGCGGCGGGCGTGATCGAGCAGCTCGGCGCTGGTAGCGAAGGGCTGGGCCTGAGCGTGGGCGATCGCGTGGCCTACGTCTCGTCCAAGCCCGGCGCGTACGCCACGACGGCGTTGGTGCCCGCCGAGCGGCTCGTGCCCTTGCCGGACGAGGTAGCGGACGAGGTAGCAGCCGCCACGCTGCTGAAGGGCATGACGGTGGAGCTGTTGATCCGCCGCGTGCACGCCGTGCGCTTCGCCGAGCCGGTGCTGTTTCACGCGGCGTCGGGGGGCGTCGGCACGCTGGCGCTGCAGTGGCTGGCAGATCTCGGCGCCAAGGTGATCGCCACCGTCGGCTCGGACGAGAAGGCAGAGCTTGCTCGCCGGCACGGCGCTGAGCACACCATCGTCTATACTCGTGAGGACTTCAAAGCGCGCGTGCGCGAGCTGTATCCGCAGGGAGTCCCGGTCGTGTACGACTCGGTCGGCAAGGCCACCTTCGAAGGCTCGCTCGATTGCTTGGCGCCGCGCGGGCTACTGGTCAGCTTCGGCAACGCTTCGGGCAAGCCGCCACTCTTGGACGTGCTCACCCTCTCCACCAAGGGCTCGCTGTTCCTAACGCGCCCCACGCTGTTCGCCTACATCCGCACCCGCGAGGAGCTGCTGGCCAGCGCCGGCGCGCTGTTCGCTCAGCTCACGGCAGGCAAGATTCGGCCGGAAATCAGCGCCCGTTTCCCGCTCTCCGCGGCCGCGGAGGCGCACCGCGCGCTCGAGTCGCGCAGCACCACCGGCCAGCTCATCCTGCTCCCCTGAGCTCATCCAGAGATGCGCACGCGCCCCTACCGCCTCGCCGTCATCGCCTTCGACGAAATGGACCTGCTGGATGTGGCAGGCCCGCTCGAGGTCTGCTCCAGCGCCGGGCGTAAGTGGAACTGGCGCGCCGTCAAGGCGGAGCTCATCGCCGCCAAGAGCGGAGCCGTGTCGACGCGCGCGCAGCTGCGCGTCGCTCCCGCAGCGCCGCTGGAGAGCTGCCCCGATCCGGAGCTGCTCCTCATCCCCGGCGGCTACGGCGCCCGCCAAGCGCTGGAAGATCCCACCCTGCTCGCGTACCTCACGCGCGTGCGGGAGGGCCTCACGCTCACGCTCGCGGTCGGGCTCGGCACCCTCGTCGCGGCGCGCGCTGGCTTGCTGCGCGACGCCGAGGTCGCCACCACGCTGGCCTTGCAGGAGGAGCTCCGCGCGCTGGACGGCAGCATCACGCCGCGCCTCACGCCCGGTCCCGTCGTCTCGCCGCGCGCCATCACGGCCGCGCAGAACGGCGCCGCCATCGAGCTAGGCCTCGAGCTGATCGCGCGGCTGCTCGGCAAGAAGCAAGCGTCCGGCACGGCTCAGGAGCTCGGCTACGCCTGGGGCACCGAGACGATCGCCATCGAGCTCAAGCCGTAGCCCCCTTTCGGCCGTGCCGCGGCGCCATCAACTATTATACAGCATTTTTTCGCCCGTCTTTTGCGCCATTTCAGGGCCGCTTAGACGCTCCACCAGCTTCAAGGCGAAGGCCATGGTGGTGCCGGGGCCGCGGCTCGTGACGATGTTGCCATCCTCCACGACGCGCTCCTCCACGAAGCGCGCGCTCGGCAAAGGGTTACCGGGGTAAGACGTGGCGCGCTTACCCTGCAGCATCCCCGCTGCTTCGAGCGCGATGGGCGCTGCGCACACGGCGCCTACCAGCTTGCCAAGCGCTCCTGCGCGCTGGATCACGGCCTGCACACGCGGCTCGTCGCGCAGCGTCTTCGCGGCGGGGCCGCCGGGCAGGACGAGCGCGTCGAAATTCTCGATCGACACGCTATCCAGCAAGGTATCGCTCTCCACCGTGATGTCGTGCGAGCCGCGCACGTGCTTGCCGGCGAGCGACGCTGTCGTCACCTGCACCTGGCCGCGCCGAAGCACGTCCACGATCGTCACCGCTTCGATCTCCTCGAAGCCTTCTGCGAGCAAGACCAGCGCCGTTTTCATGGCGCAAGCGTATCACTTCGCCGGAGGCGCTTGGGGCGGCTCGAGGCTGCAAGCGAGCACTTCGAGCTCGGCGCCACGCCCGCGCGGCCGCTGAGTCAGAAAATGCCCCGCACGCATCGCCAGCACCTCTGCCCGACCCAACAGCGCATCCTGCGCCAGCACCGTGCTTCGGCCGCGCGCGCGACCGAGACGCGTCGCGTCCGTTGGCGAGCTGACGGCGAGCCACGGCTCCGGCACTGGGGCATTGCTGTCAGCGAGCAGCACCGGCGCGCCCGCGCCCATCTCGTCGTCTTCCAGGCGCTCCTCGTGCACGCTGCCGTCGGCGCCCACCTCACTCAGGATCATGCCTCCGCCTTCCGCGCCCGGCGTGGAGCTGTCCGAGCGGCGCGCGATCAAGAGGCTGCCCGAAGCTGCCAGCGCGGCGTCGAACAGCAGCATCTCACGGCGAGGCTCGCCGACGCGAACGGGAGGACCGAGCAGCTTGCCGCGCTGATCCAGCTGAGCCACCTCGATCACGCGCAAGCCCACCTGGAGCAGCTCGCTCGCCTCAGGATCGCTCGGCGCAGCGTCCGCTTTCTTGGCCGGCTTGTCGTCTACCGTACGCACCCACGACAGCCAGAAGCCACCCGGGCGCGCGACCAAATGCGGAGACTCCGCGTCCTTGGGCTCGAGCATCTCGAGCTCGAACGGCGCTTTCAGCTGGGCGAGATGAAAGCTCCCCGCGAACAGGCGCGGCCCGCGCCGGTCCTCACCTTGGTACACGACGACCGCGTTCTCACCCGCCAGCGCCAGGGCCACGCCCGTCACCTCCTTGCCCAGCTTGGCGTGCTCGTAGCCCCACTCCACGCTCCCATTCGGTCCTTGAATCTGCCCCACCTTGAGCGTGAAGCCCGCGGCGTCGCTGCCGCGCAGCGCCACCACGACGCGCTCGCCCGCGGCGGCGATCGTCGGCGTCTCTGCGTCCCCGTGCAGCACGCCGAGCTCCACCGTCCGCGAGGCGCGCTCGCTCAGGATGGCGGCGAAGGCTTGCCCGGCACCGCGCAGCCCGGCAACAGCGAACCCGTACGAGGTCGGGACGGCTTGCCCCACGTCGACCCCGAACGGCAGCAGCGGATCCTCCTCGGCTTCCTCCGCTGGCGCGAGCTGTTTGGCCGCGGCCGGCAGCGGAGGCGCTTGCAAGGCAAGGGCATAGCTGGTGAGAGGCCGGCAGCGGCTCGGCTCCGCGGGTCGGGCCGAGGCGGCCGGCGCGCCAGCGCTGGCGGAGCCGCCCGGCACTGCCTCAGAGCTCCGTTTGCAGCCCCCGACTGCGCACAAAAGGGCGCACAATAGCTGAGCCCGGGCGACTGCTTGTGACTCCAGCATCCGTACGTTCGGTAGCTGGAGAAGCGGGCCGGATCAACATTCCCGGCGTAGTGGGCCGGCTTGAGTATCATCAGCGCCGGCCCCACGAGGCCCCCGCCATGACCTCCGACCGCGAGCTCACCCGCACCTACGAGCCCAATCCGGTGCTTCGCGCCATCTATCAGCGCTTCTTCGACAAGATCCAGGTCGATGAAGCGTGGGTGCGGGAGGTGCGGGCCCTCAGCGAGCGCGGCTCGATCGTGTACGTGCTGCGCAGCCTCAACTTCATCGACTTCTTCGCGCTGGACTACCTGACCAAGCGCTACCACCTGCCGCAGGTCCGCTTCGTCAACGACCTGGGCTTGTGGATCTTGAACCCGATGGGCAAGGGCTGGCTCAACGCCATCCTGCCGCGGCCCAACGTCTCACCCTCTGACGAGCTGGAGGACGCGCTCGAGCGCGGCGGCTCGGCGGCGTTGTTCCTGAAGCGCCCTCCGGGCGTGATCGACGTGGCTACCGGAGCATCCGGCGGGCGCGGGCTGAAGGAGGGCGACGAGCTGGTCAAGACGCTGTTCGAGCTACAGCGCCGCCGCGAGCGCCCCATCTTCGTGGTGCCGCAAGTGTTCGTGTGGACGAAATTTCCGAACACGCGCGGTACCGAGCCGTTCGATTTCCTGCTCGGCCCGCGCGAGTGGCCGAGCCCGGCGCGCACGGCCGCGCAGCTGCTGCACAACTTCAAGCACGTGGAGCTGAAGCTGGGGGAGCCGATCGACCTCTCCCGCTTCCTGCAGGAGTCGGGCGTGGCCTCCGACGCGGTGCGGCTACGCCGCCTGACGTACATGGTGCTCGGACGCCTGGAGCGCGAGCGCCGCGCGGTGACGGGGCCTGCCGAGAAGGCGCCGGAGCGCGTTCGGCAGGAGCTGATCCGCAACCCGCGACTCCGCGCCGTGATCGACGACTTGGCCGACGAGCGGCACGGCCGTCACACGCTGGTGCGCCGCGCGCACGAGATGCTCAAGGAGCTGCAAGCCACGCCCGACCGCACCACCGTGCGCATGCTCGACGTGGTGTTCCAGCGCGTGTTCACGCGCATCTACGCTGGCATCGAGTACGAAAAGAGCGACATCGAGCGGCTGCGCGCGGCGGCCCGGCAGGGCACGCTGATCCTGCTTCCCAGCCACAAGAGCCACGTCGACTACCTGATCCTCAGCTACATCTTCAACGAGCAGAACCTGCCGCTGCCGCTGATCGCCGCTGGTGACAACCTGAACTTCTTCCCGGCGGGCGCGGTGTTCCGGCGCGGCGGCGCCTTCTTCATCCGCCGCTCCTTCCGCGGTGACCGCTTGTACGCCGCCGTCGTCGACGCCTACGTTCGCCGCTTGATCCGCGACGGCTACCCGATCGAGCTGTTCTTGGAGGGTGGACGCAGCCGCACCGGCAAGCTGGTGGCGCCCAAGTTCGGCTTGCTCAACATGGTGGTGGACGCAGCGCTGGCGGTGCCGGAGCGTCCCTCCTTCTTCGTGCCGGTCAGCATCGGCTACGAGCGCGTGATCGAAGCGTCGGCCTACGAGCGAGAGCTGCAAGGCGGCGAGAAGGCCAAGGAGGACGCAGCCGGCCTGCTCAAGACCAGCCGCGTGCTGCGCCACCGCTACGGGCGCATCAACATGCAGGTCGGCCAGGTGCTCTCGCTGGACGAGCTCAAGCGCGAGCTGGGCTTGAGCAACGGGCAACCGATCAGCCCGGCCAAGCGGCGGGGCCTCGTCACGCGCCTCGGCAATCGCGTGATGGACGAGATCAATCGCGTCACGTCGCTGACGCCCGGCGCGCTCACCGCCACCGTGCTCTTGTCGCACAAGCAGCGTGGGCTACCGCATCGGGAGCTCGTGCAGCGCGCCGAGCGTCTGCTCTCCGTGGCGGTACGCGGGGGGGCTCGCTCCTCTCCCGCCCTCACCACCCACGCCGGACACCTGCGACCCGAGTCGGTGCGAGAGGCCGTGAAAATGTTCGTGGACGCGGACTTGGTGGAGGTGCACCACCCCGACGATCCGACCTCGCGCTCCCCGGATCTGGGCGAAAACGCCAGCTACGTCGTCGTGCCCCAGCGCCGGCTGCTGCTCGACGTCTCCAAGAACATCATCGTGCACTTCTTCGTGGAGCGCGGTCTGGTGGCCACCGCGCTCTTGGCTGCGCCCCGCAAGACGGAGCAAACCTCCTGGGTCCGTGACCGCGTGCAGGCGCTGAGCCGACTGTTCAAGTTCGAGTTCCGCTTCCGCGCGGATCGTCCGTTCGAGAAGATCTTCGAGGAGACGCTGTCCGTCATGCTGAACGACGGGGAGCTCACGGAGGACGCCGGCGCGCTCGGCGTCGGGCCAGGGCGGGACGGCTGGAGCGGGCACGACTGGCTCACGCTGTACGCCGCGGTGCTGCGCAACTTCCTGGAGGGTTATTGGATCGCCGCGCGCGCGCTAAACGAGCTGATCAAGGCGCCGCTGGCTGAAAAGGAGCTGCTCAAGCGCGGCATCGCGCTCGGCAACCGCGCCTTCTTGGCCGGCGAGATCGAGCGCAGCGAAGCCGTCAGCAAGTCGATCCTGGGTAACGCCTTCCAGGCCTTCGTGGACCACGGATTCTTGGCCTTGCGGGACGACAAGCTAGACTTGGCGGATGCGTTCGCCTCGGAGTCCGGCGCGCGGGAAATCGCCGAGCGCATCAAGACCTTCATCCCGGAGCTCGGCTGACATGACCGTTCGATTCTTCACCCTCGCGCTCGCGCTCGGCCTCACCGGCTGCTTCAGCGCGCCGAGCCCCCTCGCCCCCGGCCTGGCCGGCTCCGTCGGCGTGCCCAACCACGGCGTGCAGACGGGCGCCGTGGAGCTACCGACCGCGGGCAAGGGCTTCGTGCGCTACCGCCCGCACGGCGAGAACCATTGGGGGCGCCCGCATTTGGTGAGCGCCCTGACCCGCATCGCCGCCGAAGTGGACAGCGAGCTCCCCGGCAGCGTCTTGGTGATCGGAGACCTGGCGGCGCGGAGCGGCGGCAAGATCCCGCGCCACTCCTCACATCGCACCGGCCGCGATGTAGACCTCTTGTTCTACACGGAGACGCCCGCTGGCGCGCCGATCCCGAACCCTGGCTTCGTGCGCTTCGAGGCCGATGGCCTGGCGGTCGTGCCGGGCAGCCGAAGCTACGTGCGCATCGACCTGCCGCGCACCTGGCTGCTGGTGAAGAAGCTGGTGCAGGCCGAGGACGTCCTCGTGCAGTTCTTGTTCGTGAGCAAGCCGCTGGAGGCACTGCTCATGGACTACGCACGCGCTCGCGGCGAGCCGTTGGAGCTTCAATACCGCGCGCAGACCGTGATGCTGCAGCCCGGCGATAGCTTGCCGCACGACGATCACCTGCACCTGCGCATCGCTTGTGCTCCGGAGGAGAGCCTCGCCGGCTGCAGCGGCGGCGGGCCCTACTGGGAGTGGCTGCCGCCACCACCCAGCCATAGCGAGCCCGATCGGGCTTGGCTGGAGCGGGTGGCGCTGGAGGAGCCGCTGGAGCACGCCGAGGCACCGCTGGCTGGCCAGGCTTTGGGTGACGGTGGGGCTTGAGCGTTCCGCGCGGCTCGCTACACCACGGTGATTGTTTGGAGCTTCTGCCCGCCTTGGCGCGGAGGCACAAATTCGATCTGGCTTACGCCGATCCGCCGTTCAACGCTGGCGGCAAGCGAGCGGCGCGCGTCGGCACGGGCGAGCGCGCCCGCGGGCAGCACGCGTACGACGACGCCTGGAGCAGCATCGAGTCGTTCATCGCCATGCTGGAGCCGCGCCTCGCCGCCGTGCGCGACGCGCTGAGCGAGCGCGGCACGTTGTGGCTCCACCTCGATCACCGCACGGTGCACGACGCCAAGGTCGCAGCCGATCGCGTGTTCGGCCGCGCCGCGTTCTTGGGCGAGGTGATCTGGGTGCCGGGCAACGGCGGCAAGAAGCGCAGCGGCCCCAGCGTCACGCATCAGACCATCTTGATCTACGCCCGCGGCAAGCACCCCATCTGGAACGGGGACGATCCAGCGCTACGCGAGAGCTTCGCCAAGACCAGCCTGAGCATGCACTTCCAAAACGTGGATCAAGACGGCCGGCGCTACCGCGAGCGGCACGTCGCCGGCAAAACCTACCGCTACTACGCCGACCAAGGCCGGCGCCTCGGCAGCGTGTGGAGCGACTGCCCAGCCATGCGCGCCAACACCCCGCTGATCGCGGAGGCGACCGGCTACCCGACGCAGAAGCCGCTCGCGCTGCTGGAGCGCATCGTGAAGGCTTCCAGCCTGCCTATGAGCCGCGTGCTGGACCCCATGTGCGGCTCGGGCACGACGCTGGTGGCGGCCAAGCAGCTCGGCCGGCACTACTTGGGCATCGACCAGAGCGAGCTGGCGATTCAGATCGCCAGCAAGCGCCTGGCCTGAGCCTTCATTTCACGACGACGTCGTCGTCGGTGATGGTGAAGTTACACTCGCTGGGCGGCGCCACCCAGTTGATGATGTTGTACCAGAACTGCTTGGTCTGATAGAGCGTGCGCACCGACTGATAGAAGCCTGCCTCTGTCCCGACGGGCGGCTGCCAGCAGGGATTGCTCGTGTCCATCCGCTGGTCGATGAACGTACCGGTGGGCGTCCACTGGTTCGTGAACACGATCCACTCATCACCGAAGCTCACGATGCGGCCCTTGCCGTCCACCTCGTAAGCTACGGCGATCGGCTGCTTGGTGACCGGATCGTTCGCCAGCACGGTCGCGCCGGCCGGCACCTTCACGGGCCAGCCGATGTACGCGCCCACGTAGTCCAGCGAGGCGGTGAGCTCTTCCAACGGGCCCGTCTGTGGGATGAACTTGATGGCGGTGGTGCCGGCCGCTTCCTTGTCCACGGCTTGGCTCCACAGGTTCAGGCAATTGCGCAGATCCACCGTGCCGCCCTTGTAGTAGATGGGCGTGGTGCGACCGGAATCCGGCGCGCACCAGTCAGCCATGCTGCTGCCCGTGTAGCCCATGCCGGCAAACTCCACGAGCTGACTGGTCGCCACGACCTCGGCCGGCTGGCTGTTGAAGCCGGTGAGCGTGACGATGCCGCCACCCTCTGCGACCCACTGCTGCACCGCCGCCTTCTCTTCCGCCGAGAAGGTCCAGCCGTTGACGTTGGCGATGACCATGATGTCGTACTTCGCCAAGAAGTCGGCGTTCATGGGCTGCTGGGTGGTCACCATCTCCACGGTGGCGGTGCCGTCGCTGTTGCCGTTCAGCCAGTCGATGAAGGGCTTGGTGTCCTTCGCGTTCGCGCTCGAGTCCAGCGTGCCCACCAGCGCCAGGCGCAGACAGGTGCAAACTCCGTTCGCATCGCAAATCTTCGGTCGTGCGGCTAGGTCGCGCGGGTCGTTCGGATCCTTGACTGCAGGGTTGCCGCCGATTTCTCCCAGCACGGGGCCTTTGCCGCCGCCGGGGTTGCCGAGAACCGGGCCCTTGCCGCCGCTGCTCGCCCCGCCGCTGGAGCTCGAGGCGCCGCTGCCGACCGTGGAATCCTTGTCTTCCCCGGCGGCGCTGCAGGCCAATTGGGCGGAAAGAGCCGAAAAGACGAGGAAGGATGCGAAGGTGCGGGAATTCATGAGCTCACTCCGGACATACGAGCGCTGACAGACGGCGCTCTGAATCGTGCCACGACTGGAACCGGTTTCAACCAGGATTTTGCGAGGCCTGGCCCCCCGGGGTGAGCGCCCGGACCACGCCGAGCGCTCCTGGGACCAGCGCGCTTCAACCGCTCGCCTCGAGCG
>JAEYOT010000321.1 GCA_023411445.1 Pseudomonadota bacterium | reverse complement strand
GCGACCGGGATGCCGGCGGCTCGCACCCGCCGGGCGCCGGCAAAATCGCCGCGCGCGCAGGGCTGCTCGAAGAGCACCACCTGGGCCCGCGCGTCGCCCAAGCCGGCTACGAGCGCCACCGCTTCGGCGTCGCTCAGGCTGGCGTTGGCGTCCAGAAGTAGCCGTGCCGTCGGCGCTGCGGCGACGATCGCCCGCAGGCGTGCCAGATCCTCGTCGAAATGTCCGCCGCCGACCTTCACCTTCAAGGTGCGAAAGCCTTGTGCGCGCGCGCGCTCGGCGGCGCGCGCCGCGGCTTCGGCGCTGCCGGTGGTGATCGTGATGTCCGTGTGCAGCTGCGCGCTGCGGCCGCCGAGCTCGGCGAACAGCGATTGCCCTCGCTCACGCGCCGCGGCGTCGTACAGCGCCATCTCCACGGCGGCGAGGGCGCTCGGCGCGCGCGCCAGCTCGGCGCCGAACATTTCCTGAGCTCCGCTGGGCGCGTCGAGCTCGGCGCCGAGTAGCTGGGGCTGAAGCGCGGCGAGCACGCCGAGCGCGTCCGCCTGCGTCTCGCCGTTGACTGCGGGGAAGGGCGCAGCCTCCCCTAGGCCCACCGCGCCGCTCGTCAGCCGGATTTCGACGAGGACGTTGCGGGCCAGCTCTTGAGCGCCGGTGGCGATGCCGAACGGCTCGAGCAGCTCCACGTCCCAGGGCTCGAAGGAGATGCATTCGACGCGCACGGCGTGACCGTACACGCGGCTCCCCGCGCGAGCTATGCTTTCTCGCGATGGCTGAGCGCCCTTTGTTGATCCTCGTCACGGGCGATCCGGTTGCGCCCACGCTAGAGCGCGCAGGGGGCTTCGCCGAGCTGATCAAGGCTGGGCTGCGCGACGCGTGGCAGGGCGGCTTCGTGGAGGTGGACGCGCGCAGCGACGCTCCCCTGCCGCCCAGCAGCGATTTCGCTGGCGTGGTCGTGACGGGCTCGTCCTCCAGCGTGACCGAGCGCGCCGCTTGGATTTTGCGCACCGAGGAGTACCTGGCGGGTGCCGTGGCGCGAAAGGAGGCGGTGCTCGGCATCTGCTTCGGCCACCAGCTGCTGGGACAGGCGCTCGGTGGCGTCGTGCAGCGGAACCCGCGCGGGCGCGAGATGGGCACCATCGCGCTCGAGCTGGTGCACGACGATCCGCTGCTCGACCGCGAGATCACGCCTGCGCTGGCTCACGCGACGCACGTGGACTCTGTGACGGTGCTGCCGCCGCAAGCACGGATCTTGGCGCGCAGCGCGCTCGAGCCGCACGCGGCGCTGCGCTTCGGGGAGCGCGCCTGGGGCGTTCAGTTTCATCCCGAGTTCGACGAGCTGGTGATGAGTGAGTACGTGTCGAGCCGGCGCGAGCTGCTCGCCCAGGAGGGGCGGAATCCGGACGCCATGCTCGCGGGTATTCAGAGCGCGCAGGCGGGGCGGCTGGTTTTGCGCCGTTTCGCCGAGCACGGGCTGGGCTCGCGCTAGGCAATTGCGCCCTAGGCGGCCGGTGGTAAAAGGCCGCCCAACATGGGTTTCTCCTGCGGCATCGTCGGCCTCCCCAACGTGGGTAAGAGCACGCTCTTCAACTCGCTCTCCAGCGCCAAGGCCGAAGCGGCCAACTTTCCGTTTTGCACGATCGAGCCGAACGTCGGCATCGTCAGCGTGCCGGACGCGCGGGTGGACGCGCTAGCCAAGGTGATCGATCCGGAGAAAGTGGTGCTCACCACGATCCGCTTCGTGGACATCGCTGGCCTGGTGCGCGGCGCTTCGAAAGGTGAGGGTCTCGGTAACCAGTTCCTGAGCCACATCCGCGAGGTGGACGCGGTGGCTCACGTGGTGCGCTGCTTCGACGATGACAACGTGATCCACGTGGAGAATAAGGTGGACCCGGTGGCGGACATCGCCACCATCAACACCGAGCTGTGCCTCAAGGATCTGGACACGGTCACCAAGCGCCTAGATCGCGCGCGCAAGCAGGCCAAGGGCAACGACCCGGTGGAGAAGCTGGCGGTTCCGCTGTGCGAGCGCTTGGTCAAGCACCTGGACGAAGGCAAGCCGGTGCGCACCTTCGTGATCGGCGATAACGAGAAGGAGCAGCAGATCGTCACTGACATGCAGCTGCTCACCAGCAAGCGCATGTTCTACGTCGGCAACGTGGCCGAAGGTGCGCTCGCCAACCTGGCCGACGACAAGCACTACCAGCGCCTGCTCGAGTTCGCGAAGTCGGAGGGCGCGCCGGTGGTGCCGATCTGCGCCGCGATCGAGGAGCAGATCGCCCAGCTAGACCCTGCGGATCGCCCAGATTTTCTGGCCAGCGTCGGCTTGAGCGAGCCCGGGCTGAACTCGGTGATCCGCACCGGCTACGAGCTGCTCGGCTTGATCACGTTCCTTACAGCCGGCAAGGTGGAGGTGCGCGCTTGGACGGTGCGGAAAGGCGCCACCGCGCCGCAGGCGGCAGGCGTGATCCACACGGACTTCGAGCGTGGCTTCATCAAGGCCGAGGTGATCTGGTGGGAAGACTGGATCAAGTACGGCGGCGAAGCCAAGTGCCGCGAAGCGGGCAAGCAAGCCATCGAGGGGCGCGACTACGTCGTGCGCGATGGTGACGTGATGCACTTCCGCTTCAACGTGTGAACGCAGGCTCAGCGCGCGCGTAGCCAGTCGCTGAGCGAGGTCACGGCGACGGGGCCGCCGAAGTGGCCGGCGAAACGCGCGAGCCACACGCCCAGTGACATCACCAGGACGAACGCCGCCAGCAGTGTGACGCCCCGCGCGTTCCAAGCCACGCGCGAGGGGCGGCGCGGCGTCTCCGGATCGCGCAGCAGCTCGAACGTCGCAGCGCCCATGAACGTGACGAAGAGCGGCGTGAGCAGCCACACCAGCGGGTGCAGCTTGAGCGCGCCAGACAGGTCTCCCCGCAGCAGCGCGAGCGTCGCCCTCGTCAAACCGCAGCCCGGGCACGGCACGCCGAACGTGCCCGCCATGGGGCACAGCGGAAAACCGCTGCCAATGGCCAGCGCCGCGAGCCCGATGACGGCGAGGAGCAGGGCGACGCGTCCGATGCGGCTCACGCGCCCAGCGTAGCCACAAAACGAGAGCGGGGCCGGTAGGCGCCGCGCGGTCTGGAAGGGGGCTTTTAGGGCTAGGCCA
>JAEYOT010000297.1 GCA_023411445.1 Pseudomonadota bacterium | reverse complement strand
CGGCGGCGCTGCCGGAGCTCCGCCGATCACGGATCCGGTCATGCTCGAGACGAGCGGCGACGATCGTCCCGTGCACGACCCGTTCATCGTGCGCGAGGACGATACCTACTACTTGTTCTCGACCGGCGTCGGCATCAGCGTGCGCACCTCGAAGGATTTGTCCAGCTGGAGCGAGGCCGAGCCGGTGTTTCCCAGCAAGCCGAGCTGGATCACCACGACCGATCCCAATAACCCCAACCACCTATGGGCGCCGGAGGTCCGCTACTTCGGCGGCAAGTATCACCTCTACTACTCGGCGTCCAAGTTCGGCAGCAATCAGTCGTGCATCGGGCACGCCACCCGCACGTCGCTCGCCAGCGGCAGCTGGGCCGAGCAGGGGGAGCCCGTGCTCTGCTCCAACGTCGGCGGTGGGCCGCACAACTACAACGCGATCGATCCCAATCCGTTCGTGGATCAAGCCGGCAAGGCTTGGCTGGCGTTCGGCAGCTTCTGGAGCGGCATCAAGCTGATCCGGCTGGATCAGGACGGGCGGCGCGATGGGCCGGACCTGTTCTCGCTCGCCACGCGCTCCAACACGGCGGCGGAAGCGCCGCAGCTTCACTACCGCGATGGCTACTACTACCTGTTCGAGTCCGTGGACTCTTGCTGTCAGGGCGTCAACAGCACGTACAAAATCCTGGTCGGTCGCTCAGCGGCCGTGACGGGACCGTACGCAGACAAGAACGGTGTGGAGCTGATGAACGGTGGCGGTTCGCTCGTGATCTCGGGCAGCGAGCGCTGGCGCGGCCCCGGGCACAACGCGATCTTGAGCGACGGCAGTCGCACCTATAACGTTTACCACTCCTACGACGCCGAGGACGGCGGCACGCCGACGCTGCGCATCGCAGATCTGATTTGGGACGACGACGGCTGGCCCATCTCGGCCGGACCTTGACCGTAACGAGCACATCATGACTTTCGCCAACTACCTCCGCTCCTGCCCAGCCCTCCTGCTCGGCCTCGGCGTCGCGCAAGCGTGCTCGCTGATGGTGCCATCCGAAGAGGAACTATTTGGCGAGGGCCCCCCTGCGTCTGGCGGAGCCGGCGGCGGCAGCTCCGGGAGCACGACCGGTGGCAGTAAGGCGCCCGGGGGAGCTGGCGGTATGGATGCGGCAGCCGGCAACGAAGGTGAAGCCGGCGACGACGGCGTCGGTGAGGGCGGCGGCGGCGGCGAGCCCTCCCAGACGGAGGCGGGCGCAGGCGGAGAAAGCGGCAGCGGCCCGATCGTGCTGCCACCCGCGGAGCTGCTCCTGCACTACACGTTCGACGACGTCTCGCAGTACATCGCGTTCGACGAGACGCTCAACGCGCTGGACGGCACTCTGGCCGGTGCCTCGCTGCCGATCGGCGTGCCGGGCCACGTCGGCGGAGCGCTGCAGCTGAACGGCGCGCAGAAGCAGTACGTGCAGCTGCCTGAAAACGTGCTGAAGGGCCACGACGCCGTCTCGATCAGCGCCTGGATCAAGCTGGCTCAAGCGCTAGCTTGGGATCGCTTGTTCGACTTCAACTCCGGGGAGTCCAACTGGTTCTATTTCTCGCCGACGGGCTGGAATAGCACCACCAGCTCGTTTGGTACGCGCGTCGCCACCCGTAACCCCTCCGTGCTCGCGCCGGAGATCATGATGACGGAGACGGTGTCGATCAACACGTGGCATCACATCGTCGTGGTCTTCGCCAAGCCGTACCTGCGCTACTACTTGGACGGCGTGCTCAAGGGCCAGGTGGACGACATGCCGTTTGCGACGAGCGATCTCGCGCCCACGACGTCCAACTGGATCGGTCGCTCGGTGTACGCGCCGGACCCATACCTGAGCGCCTTGGTCGACGAGTTTCGCATCTATACGGGGGCGCTCACGGCCGAGCAGGTCACGGAGCTTGCCGCGGAGTAGCATCATGCATGCACTCGAGCTCGCGCTCTGGCTCCTGCTGGCCCTCGGCTTAGCGCTCGCCGCTTGGCTGGCGCTCAAGGGGCGGAGGCGGTCGCGCCGCGGCAAGGTGAAGAGCCGCGTGGTGAAGGTCGCGCGCGCGCGCATCGACGCTAGCCCCCTGCCCAAGCTGGTGGAGGACGGTGACGATCTCGAGATCACCGTGATCGAGGAGCCGCTGGATCTCGAAGAGCTGATGGAGCTGAGCGAGCTGGAAGAGCTGCGTCCCTCGCGCGTGGACCTGATCTACCAAGAGCAAGCCGAGCCTGACGAGCCCACCGCGCCCGCCGCCCGCATCCTGACCTCCGCCTGCGGCGACACGCACTGTGGTCGGCAGCGCAGCAAGAACGAAGATCGCCTGCTGGTGTTCCCGGAGCGATCCATGTTCGTGGTAGCCGACGGGATGGGCGGGCACGCTGGCGGCGCCATCGCGAGCGAGCTGGCCGTGCGCGCCTTGCACGAGGCCTACGAGCGGCGGGATTTTCGCGGCACCGTCGACGCCGACGGCGTGCTGCCGCGTCGCGCGCGCGAGCTCTCGCTCGCCATTCAACAGGCCAATCACGCCATCTACAGTCAGGCCAGCACCACCCCGCAGCTGGCCGAGATGGGCACGACGCTCGTCGTCGCCAAGTTCTCGCCGCGCAAGCAGCGCGTGTACATCGGGCACGTGGGCGACAGCCGCTGCTACCGGCTCCGCGACGGCAGGCTGCGCCAGCTGACCACCGATCACAACCTGGCGTCGGTCGGTCTGCGCGGTCCGCACGACGGTCGCTTGATCCGCGCCCTCGGCATCCAGCCGAGCGTGACCATCGACCTGATCATCGATCGCCCTCAGCCGAACGACGTTTACTGCCTGTGCTCGGACGGCTTGTCCAAAATGGTGGGCGACGACGAGATCGAGCAAATGCTGGAGCGCCAACCGGACCTCGACGAGGCCGTGCGGGCGTTGATCGATTTGGCTAACGAGCGTGGTGGCCGCGACAACGTCACGGTCGTGCTGGTGCGCGTGATTGAGGCTTTGCCGAGCGGCTCAGCGCGTCATTTGCATGAGGGCCAGCACCAGCGCCAGCACGGCTAGCGCCGCCAGCAGCCCGTGCAGGCGCCGCGCGATCGGCGCCAGCTCCGAATCGGGCTCCACCTCCACGCGTGACACCAGCGTCTTCACGTCAGCGCCGGCATGGGGCGCTGAGGCGCGCCGCGCCGGTGCGGTTTGCGCGGCAGGCAATGCCGCTGCGCTGGCTGCGGAGGTGAGCGCAGCGGACTCGGCGGGATCGGCGTGGAGTGAGGCGTGGCTCTGCCGCTTGGCTT
>JAEYOT010000272.1 GCA_023411445.1 Pseudomonadota bacterium | reverse complement strand
CTGCCGGCGCTGGCGCTCGGCGCGCGCGGTGTCGCCCGCTGCCAAGGCCTCCAGCCGCCGGAGCTCGACGAAGCCCTGAGCCCATAAGTCGTAGCTCTGGCTGAGCAGCGCGAGCACGCGAGGCTCGGGCGTGCGCGCAGCTAGCGCCTCCAGCTCGATGAGCTGAGCGGCGAGCGCCGGCTCGGCCAGCGCGAGATCCGTGCTGGCCGCGAGCGTGGCGTCGCGCTCGAACGCGGCCTGCACGCGATTTTGCAGCACCGCGTCGCGCACGCAGCCGCTGCTGAGCAGCAGCAGAGGCAGCGAGCCAGCGAGCGCGCGCAGCAGGCTCAGGAGGCCTCCGTGAGGCGGCAGGCCAGGCTGGCGCGCACGAACGGATCGCGATCCGCCAAGCGCGGCGCCAGCCGCTCGCGCTTGCCCAGCGCCGCCAGCGCGAGCGCCGCGCGCAAACGTCGCGACGAGCGCTGGTGCGACAGCTCCTGCTCCAAGCGCGCCACGGCCTTGCTCGAGCCGAGGCGCGCCAACACGTAGCTCGCCTCCAAGCCGTAGTCGCTCTTGTCCTCGGCCAGCTTCTCCAAGTCGGCGCGCGCCTTGGCTTGCTTTTCCGGCAGCTCCGTGAGGCGGGCGAGCACGAGCGGAGTGACGTCCGGCGACGGGCTCTCGGCCGCCTTCTCCAAGGCTTGCTGGATCGCCGGCTCGGACAGCGGCGCAGCCGTCAACGCCAGGCGGCGCTCGTCGTCGCTGCCGCCTTCGATCGCGCGGGCCAGCAGCGCCACTGCGGCGGCGCGCGAGTCGCGCGAGCGCAGGAGCAGCGTGGCGGCCGAGACACCGATCATGCCCGGGCGGCTGAGCGCGCGAGCGAGCTCACGCTCACCGCCGTGCGCGAAGGCGCGCGGCTCCGACCAGGCGTCGATCACGGCGAGCTGGTCGGCTTCATCGCCCGCGGCGAACAAGTCCATCAGCGCCAGCACGGCTGGCTCGCTGCCGATACGGCCGATCGCCTGCGTGGCTTTGGCACGATTGGCCGCGCTCGGATCGAGCCGGGCGGCTTCCACCAGATCCGGCAGCTGCTTCGGCTCCGGAGCTCGCACGGCTGCTTCGAGCGCGCTCTTGCGAACGCGCTCGTCCGGATCCGTGAAGTAGCGTCGGCGCAGCTCGGCGTCCGCGGCGCCGCGCGTGGCGCGCGCCGCCAAAGCGCGGTACGCGGGGCTGTCCGCCTCGCGGTAGCGGCGGAGCAGGTCAGCGCTACGACGCTTGCCAGCTTCGAACAGCAGCAGCGTGGCGACGGCGCCGACCTCGTCGCCGCGCTCCGCGCGCTCGTCCAAGGCCGGCTGAAGCTCGCCGAGGCACGCGCGGAACAGCGCGACCTGCTGCGCGCCCTCGCTGCCCGTGGCTCCGGCGATCTCGCGCTCCGCCACCGCGCGCGCCAGTTGGCTCAGCCGTTTTGGCTCGAGCGGACCTTGGCTCTCGGCGCGCGCGATCTCGCGCTCGAGCTCCGGCAAGGTGCCGGTCAGTGCGGCCCGCACCTCGGGCCGCCCTCCGCCCCAGGCCGAAGCGGCCAGCAGCACCGCGAACACTTTGACCCAAGGCGAACCACACCTGACACGCATGCCGGTGAGGCTACTACGAACGCGCCGAAGCGTCAGTTCACGGCGCTGCTGGTCGGCTCGGTGGCTGTGCCCTCACGCTGAGCCGACTTGGCCAGCGAGTCCCTCCGCTGCGCCGAGGCGGCCACGAAGCTGGAGAACAAGGGGTGCGCCGCCATGGGCCGGCTCTTGAACTCCGGATGGAACTGACAGCCCAAGAAGTGCGGGTGGTTGGGCAGCTCCACGATCTCCACCAGGCGGTTGTCCGGGCTGGTCCCGCTCAGGACCAAGCCGTGGCTGGTGAGCGCGTCGCGGAAATCGTTGTTCACCTCGAAGCGGTGCCGGTGACGCTCGGAGATCTCTTCCTTCTTGTAGATCTCGAGCGCGCGGCTGCCGGGCTTGAGCACGCACGGATACGCGCCTAGCCGCATGGTGCCGCCCTTGTCCTTCACGCCGCGCTGATCGGGCATCAGGTCGATGAGCGGCTCCGGGCAGTCCTTCTGGAACTCGGTCGAGCTGGCCTGCTTCAAACCGCAGACGTGGCGAGCGAACTCGATCACGGCTAGCTGCATGCCCAAACAGATGCCGAAGAAGGGCACGCCGTTCTCGCGCGCGTGGCGGATGGCTGCGATCTTGCCTTCCACGCCGCGATCGCCGAAGCCGCCCGGCACCAAGATGCCGTCCAGCCCGGCGAGCACCGCGGTCCCACCGCGCTCGATCTGCTCGGAGTCGATGTACTCGAGTTGCACCGAGACGTCGTTGGCTAGGCCGCCGTGCACCAGCGATTCGTGCAAGGACTTGTAGCTGTCCTTCAGGTGGACGTACTTGCCGACGACGCCGATTTTTACGGCGCCGTGCGCCGGCTTCTTGAACGTCTCCACCGTGCGCTTCCAGGCGGAGAGCTCCGGCTGGCGCGACCAGATGTTGAGGCGCTCGGCGATCTGCCCGTCCAGGCCCTCCGCGTGGAGGACCAGCGGCAGCTCGTAGATACAGCCCACGTCCACCGCAGAGATGACGCTGTCGACCGCTACGTTGGAGAACAGCGCGATCTTCTCTTTCAGGCCACGCGCGATCGGACGATCGCAGCGGCAGATCAGGATGTCCGGCTGGATGCCGATCTCGCGCATCTCACGCACGGAGTGTTGCGTCGGCTTGGTCTTGAGCTCGCCCGCGGTGGGGATGTGCGGCACCAGCGTGACGTGCACGCTGAGCGCGTTCCCGGTGCCGGCTTCCAGCTTGAGCTGGCGGATGGCCTCCAAGAACGGCAGTGACTCGATGTCGCCCACGGTGCCGCCCACCTCGACGATGGCCATGTCCGCGCCCTCGGTGGCTTCGCGGATGCGCGCCTTGATCTCGTCGGTGATGTGCGGAATCACCTGCACGGTGGCCCCCAAGTACTCGCCGCGGCGCTCCTTGGAGATCACCGACTCGTAGATGCGGCCGGTCGTGACGTTGGCTTGGCGGGTTAGACGGCACGCGGTGAAGCGCTCATAGTGACCGAGGTCGAGGTCCGTTTCGGCCCCGTCATCGGTCACGAACACCTCACCGTGCTGATACGGCGACATCGTTCCTGGATCGACGTTGATGTACGGGTCGAGCTTCATGTGCGTCACACGCAGCCCGCGCGCTTCCATCAATGCCCCAATCGACGCGGACGTGAGGCCCTTGCCGATGGAGGAGACGACACCGCCGGTGACCAAAACGAACTTGGTACGCCGACTCACTGGAGGATCTCCATGTCGGACCCCCCCGTATCACGCCCTGCGCTCGCCCGCACCCCCTTGACACATCTCCGCGCGCCGACTTGCAAATCTCCAGCTGCGCCAGCGCGGATTGCAGCCGCGCTGCTCTCAGAAAGTTCCGAGCACGCCGACGCCAGCGCTGCCTGCGCCGAAATCCATCGGCACGGCGCGCAGCGTGAGCCGTGCCGCTTTCGGCGGAGCAGGTCGCGCGCTGGAGGTCTGTAAAAACAAGCCCTCGCCGATCACGGCGAGCCCGCCGGCCTGGATCACGCCGCTGAACACGGTGAGCGCTGCGCCGAGCACCAAGCTGACCGGGCTGCAGTCGGGATTGCTGTCGGCGCAGCCCGTCTTCGCTAGCGACATCCAGGGACCGGCGAGGGGGATGCGTAATTCTTTCGCGCCGGGATTGTCCTTGAACAGGTAAGACGCGCCGAACGTGAGGCCATAGGTGATCGCCGTGGTGGCGGCTCCGGTCACGATGTGCGTGGTGCGCGCACCCGGGGGCGGAGCATCCGCCGGCGGGCGGGCTGCAGCCGGCGGCACGAGCGCGCCCGGCTCTTCGGCGCGCGCGGGCGACGAGAGCGAGGTCAGGACCAGGCCGAGGACGAAGGCGCAGGGGAGGCGGAATCGCACGGGCGGACTGTGCCTTTCTACCC
>JAEYOT010000230.1 GCA_023411445.1 Pseudomonadota bacterium | reverse complement strand
CGTTTGACCAGGTGTCCGCGCAGCCGCAGCTTGCCGTCGCGCGCGTCCAAGCCGGACAGCTCCACGCCGCCGCTCTCCACCTTGATGCGGGCGCTGGCGCGCAGGTCACCCAGCGAGACCAGGGCGTCGCCCACTTCACGCAGTGGCCGACTGACGAGCAGGGGTAGCAGCGCCTCTGTCGACGACACGTGCAGCGCCAACTTACCATTGACGACGGGCTTAGGCTGCAGCGCCACCTCGAGCCCGGAGCCATCCAGCCGCGCCCAGAACGGCTCGGATGCTTGCTCGCCGTTCTGCAGCGTGGCGCGCTCGGCGAGCAGCTCGAGCCGGCCAAGTCGCAAGGGAGCTTCTGCGCTTTCGCGCGTGAGCGCCAGCTGACCGCTGAGATCGGCGGCGGCGGCGAGCTCTCCGCGGCGTAACCGTCCGTCCGTCACGTTCAGGTGAGCTTTGCCGCTGAGTCGGCCGTCCTCCGTCATCGCCAGCGAGGCCGCCGCGTTGGCGCTACCGCGCAGGTGAACGTTGGGAAGGGGGAGCCAGCCCAGCGAGGGCGCACTGACCCGCTGCACCTGCGCGCGGAGCTGCCCCAGGCCAAGCTCGCGGTCGAGGTGCGTGGCCAAGAGCTCGAGCTCGCCGGTCAGCCCTTCGATGGTGGGCGCTCCCTCTCTCGAGCCGCCGCGGCGCGCTTCCAGACGCGGCGCGGCCCAGCTCAGGCGTAGTCGGTCGGCGCCCACGGGTCGCTCGAGCCGAGCGTGCAGCGCACCCGCCAAGCTCAGCTGCTTGCGCCGCAAGCGCAGCGGATCGGCCGACAGCTCCACCCGACTCGCTGGCATGACCTCGCCGCGCTGGAGCTTCAGCGCCACCTCCCAATCCGCAGCGCCTGAGTAGCTCACATCTCCGCCCAGCCGAGCCAGATACGCTCGCAAGAAGTCCAGGCGCCCGCGGGTGAGCTTCAGCTCGGCTCGCGCCGAGATCTCACGAAAGACGGCGCTCCCCTCGGTCGCCTGCACGTGCATGTCCGGGATGCTGCACTCGAGCTTGCCGCTCATCTCGCCGGCGACCAAGTGCTCGCCGAGCGTCAACGTGCCGCTCTCCAAGGTGAGCGAGGCGGGCTCGACCTGAACCCAGCGCGCCGGGCGCACCACGAAGGAGCCGCGCGCTTCACCCCGACCAGAGAAGCGATACTCTTGCACCCACAGCTCGCTCACGCGCGCCGATACGTTCTCGATCTGCACCGACCACAGGTCATACTCTTCGTCCGGGATCGGAGGCGAACGGACACCCGTAAAATATGGCGGATCGGCGAAGCCCCGGATCGGCGGGTAGGCCGCCACTCGCTCGGCGTCCTCACCCACCACAATCAGCTTGTGGCGCATGCGAAAGCGCGTTCCTTCCGCGGTCAACTTGGTGGCGCGGAAGCGGTTGAACGGCAGCTCGCGGAGAGCGATATCGATCTTGGCGCGCTCGAGCGATAGCTCGAACTGGACGTTGTAGTCCTCGAAACGCAGGGTCAGGTTTCGGATACTCACGTGGCCGGGCCACCACGTAGTCGCTGTGTCGTAGTCGAGGTTGAACCCCTCCGCGCTCGCGACGGCCTTCTTGACCAGGCTCGATTTGACGACCAAGTTCCCGGCGACCAGGTATACGAGCTCGAGCAATAAAGCGACGGCGGCCACACGTAAGATGGCGAGCCCAATGCCTCGCGCTCTCGCGTGCGCCGCCGCGCGACGCCACACCTCACGGAGTGACGCTCTCTCTAGACTCGAGGACCCTCGCAATTTGCCCTTCCCCTCAATGAGGGCCGCTCCGTGCTGATAGCGACGGGGTTGACGGGCGGCGGATCTTCATAGGTCGGAAGGGGCTCTGGGACAGTGGGGTCTGGCGAGTCCGGAGTCGTTGGTTCGGGCTGCGGAACCGGAAACGGCTCCGGCGGCGTGGGCTGCGGAGCCCTGTAGGGCGGAATACCGGCGAAGAGGCTCCTCATTGCTTCATCCCTGCGGCGGCCTGAGCCGAGCTCTGCACCACGATTTCCACGCGGCGGTTGTTGGCGCGGCCCTCCGGCGTGTCATTGGAGGCGATGGGGTTGGCCTCGCCGCGCCCGACCGCACGCAGCTTCTCTTGCTTGACGCCCTGGCTCACCAGGTAGTCGCGCACGGCATTGGCGCGGTCTTGCGAGAGCTTCATGTTGGCGTCGTCGGCGCCGCGAGAGTCTGTGAAACCTTCGATCGAGACGAGCTTGTCGTCGTCCAGATCCTTCAGTGACTTCGCGACCTGGTTCAGGCGGTCCTTGGCTACCGGTAGCAGCTCGGCCTTGCCAGTGACGAACAGCACCTGACCGTCCAGCGTGATGACCACGCCTCGCTGCTCCTCCTTCACTTGAGCAATCTTGGACAGGCTGGCCATCGCCGCGGCCGCGCTCTCTTCCGCCTTGGCGCGCGCCTCTTTCTCGGCGTTGAGCTGCGTCTGCGTCTTGGCGATCTCCTGCCGAGCGACGTTGAGGTTGTCCCACGTCGCGGCGAGGGAGCGCTGGGCTTCGCTGGCCTGCTGCTCCGCGTTGCGACGCAACGTGTCCTGCTTGGCGCGGTAAGCTTCTTGCGCCTCCGTCAGGTCCCGCCGATCTTTCTCGTACATGCCGAAGGTCGCGGCGTACTGCGCGCGGCGCTGGGCGACGTACGCCAAGCTGCGCTCTTCGAATGAGCCCGGATCATCAGCGTGAGCGTCTTCAGCGCGCTCCAGTGCTTGCTTGGCCGTGAGCAGCTTGTCCGGGGAGTAGGTGGCGGCCTCGGATTGACGAGCCTCGTCGTAGGCGCGACGAGCGTCGATCAGCTCCGGTGAGGGGCCGGTGCTGGCGCAACCGGTGGCCAGCGCGAGGGTCAGTGGGCATAGCGCGTTTAGGATCTTCATGGCTTTCTCCGTGCGGACGAGCCGCTACTGACTCCTGCTCTGCAGCGCCTGCACCTCGGCCTGCGCCTTCTTGGCGTTGGCGCTGGCTTGCGCCTCACGAGTGATGATCAGCGCCACGTCTGCGTCCGCGGTGGCGCGCTCGAGTACGAGTCGAGCCTCGTCGTCTTTCCCCTCCTCAATCAAGCGCTGAGCCTGGCTGAGTTGGTCACGCGCCATCTTGAGGTGAAGCGCAGCTTGAGGGTTCTGCTCGGCGCCAACGGCCGCAGCAGCGCTGATCGATGATTGTGTGTCTGCCGCCTTGGCCGGCGGCAGTGAGCTGCCACCGCAGCCAACGACGAGCGTAGCGAGCACAGCGGTGCGGATTATTCGGATCATGCGCGGGTTCCTGGTTGGGATGAAGTTCACACTGAGGAGCGCGAGGCGGACGACGACGTGTGCACGCCGTTGGCGACCTGCGACAGCGACTTGAGCGCCTCTTCCTTCTGCTCCTTGACGGCGTCCATCGCCGCGTGGCCTAAACGCGAGGCCTCGTCGCTGATCATGCGGCGCGTCTCGCGGCCGCTGCTGGGAGCGAACAAGATGGCCGCGCCCGCGCCGACGATGGCGCCCGCCGCGACCAAGCCCAAGTTCTCCAGGAAGTGGCTGCGGCGGCGCGAGAGGCCGACCGTACCGAGCACGTCTTCGAGC
>JAEYOT010000182.1 GCA_023411445.1 Pseudomonadota bacterium | reverse complement strand
CTCGATACGGCTCCGACGGAAGACCGCCTTCTTGTCCCGCAGCTCGTCTTCGATACCCAGCGTCTCCGTGGGGCTGGCGGTGAGGAAGCGCTTCTTGTACTCGGCGTCCAGCTCCTTGTCGTTGAGCTTGGCGATTTGCTCCAAGCTCATCCCGAACTTGAGACCGGCGAAGACCGGCATGGGCAGGGTCTTCGGCAGCACACCGCCGCCCGCCTGCGCCTTCCCCGCCGCGGCCTTGGGCGGTGCCGCCGAGCTGGCCTGGACCGAGAGAACGAGAGCCGCGAGGCTCGTGAAGGCGACGGTGGCGATGTGTTTGAGCTTCATTGGCTATTTTTCTCCGGATCCCGCGAGTGGCGGCAACGTATCATCCGAGCTCCGACCGGCTCAAGACTTCGCCGCGGCGCAGGCTGTGAGAAGACGTGAGTTCGACGAGCGGTGGGGTGGGGTTATTCTGGCCCGGACCAGGCCGCTGATCGAGTCAGCTGGTCCGCCTGGTGGCGGCGCTGGCCGTGATGGGCTAGGAACCGCCACGAGCGATGGACATGTACTCCCGCAAGCGAACCGTCGAAATCAAGGGCGAACGTGAGATTTCGCTGATGCGCGAAGTGGGGCGCCTAGCCGCCGGCACGCTGGAGCGCGTGGGTCCGCTGCTCCGCCCCGGCATGACCACGCAAGAGATCAACGACTTCGTGCACGCGGACACGCTGAAGCTCGGAGCGCGCCCTGCCCCGCTGAACTACCGCGGCTTTCCCAAGAGCGTCTGCACCTCGATCAACGAGGTGGTGTGCCACGGCATCCCGAGCCCCAAGCGCGTGCTCAAAGACGGAGACATCATCAATGTCGATGTGACGCACCTGTACAAGGGCTTCCACGGCGACACCTCCGCTACCTTTTACATCGGCCAACCTTCGGAGGACGCGAAGCGCGTCGTGGAGGTCGCGCGGAAGTCGCTGGAGCTCGGCATCGCGCAGGTCAAGCCTGGGGCGCGGCTCGGCGACATCGGCGCTGCGATTCAGGAGTTCGCCGAAGCGCACGGCTGCTCCGTCGTGCGTGACTTCGTCGGACACGGCATCGGGCGTACTTTTCACGACGAGCCACAGGTCAAGCACTACCGCGACGGCAGCCCAGGAATTCGGCTGAAAGCCGGTATGACGTTCACGATCGAGCCGATGATCAACCTCGGAGACTACGAGGTTGAAGTGCTGGACGACGATTGGACAGCCGTCACGCGTGATGGCTCGCTGTCGGCTCAATTCGAGCACACCGTGCTCGTCACCGAGGATGGCGCGGAGATCCTGACCGCGCGCTCCGGCGTGCTGAGCGGCAGCGAGATCTTCCCCGACTATTGGAATGACCGCAGCTGACTGAGGGTTGCGGGCGACACCGTCAGTCATGTCGAAGCACGCAGTCGGCCAAAAGGCCCATTTCAGTCTGAGCGGCCGACCCGGCTCATGTCCGGCTTGACTCTGTCAGTGGCGGGCGACTAGGTTGCGCAGGGCTTAATGGCCCAGGGACACCGGTCCCGCCGCCCACAACCTACCTAGGGCCGCTGGCGCGCCCGGATACGTAGAGGTTTGTGCCTGATGCGCAGCTCGGGTGGGCGGGTCCGTCTCATTTTTGGCTGGAAATGTCGCTTCGATCCAAAACGCGCCCGACAAAAAAGGGCAAAACGAGCTCCAAAGCCCAACCTGCCAAGCGAAAGGCGCAGGCCAAGCCGCAGAAGTCGAAGACCAAGCCTAAGCAAAAGAGCGCGCGTCCGGCGCCGGCCAAAGCCCCTGCCAAGAAGAGCAAGGCCAAGCCTGCCCCTAAGACCAAAGCCAAGGTCAAGGCCGCCCCGAAGGCCAAAGCCGTCGACAAGGCCAAGCTGAAGAAGCTGCAAGCCGTCGAGAAGGCGCGACTGCAGAAGCAGCGTGAAGCGGAGAAGAAGGCCGCCGCCAAGGCCAAGGAAGCCGCCAAGCGTGAGAAGGAGCGCGAGGCCGCCGCCAGGGCCAAGGAAAAAGAGCGCGAGGCCGCCGCCAAGGCCAAGGAAAAAGAGCGCGAAAAAAAGGAAAAAGAGCGCGAGGCCGCGCGGCTCAAGAAAGAGAAGGAAGCGGAGAAGGCCCGCATCCAAAAAGAGCGCGAAGCCGCCCGCATCGCGAAAGAGAAGGAGCGCGCCGCCGAGCGTGAGCGCATCAAGCGCGAGCGTGAAGCCGAGCGCGAGCGCATCCGCGCCGAGAAAGAGGCGGAGCGCGAGGCCGCGCGCAAGCAGAAGGAAGAAGAGCGCGCCAAACGCGAGGCGGAGCGTGAGGCCTATCGCAAGGCGAAAGAGGCCGAGCGCGAGCGCATCCGCGCCGAGAAAGAAGCCGCTCGTCGCGCGCTGGAAGGCAAAGTGGCGCGGGCCAACAAGCGCGCCGCGCGTGATCTGAGCCGCGGAGCCGGTGCACGCGTGTATCGTCCGGACGCGATTCCGAATCAGTCCGGCACGACTCGCCGTCTAGACACGCCGAGCGGTCAGCAGAAGCTGGTCGGCGTGCGCTCCCTGGAGCCGGGTCAGATCCCGCCGGAGCCGGAGCCCGCACGCCCCGTCGTGCCGCCGCCGCCGCCGATCGCCCCCACCCTGCCGATCGAGGAGCGCTACGCCAAGATCCTGGCTCGCTTGAACAACGCCGATCCGGAGTTTCGTCGCGAGTACCGCGAGAGCTTCGATATGTCGTGGGTCTATCACGACAGCGCGCTGGAGGGCGTCGTCTACACCTACCAAGAGCTGAAGACGGCGATGGATCCGCAGGCGGGCGCCGTGCCGGACGGCATGCAGCCCGTCTGCGAGGAGATCCGGCGGCACCGCCAAGCGATCGAGTACGTGCGGGAGCTAGCCGAGCGCAAGCGCATCCCGATCACGGTCGACACGATCAAGAAGCTGTACGTCATCCTCCACCCGGATGAAGGTGACGTGAAGTCGGTCAAGTACCGCAAGGACATCCCGCAGCACCGCTTGTACTTCCACGAGTACGCGGCGCCGGACAAGATCGCCTACCGCGTACGCCAGGTGATCGATTGGCTGAACGGGCCGGAGCCGAAGAAGCTGAAGAGCCCGATTCGAATCGCTTCGCGCGTGCACTACGACTTGGTGCGCGTGTTCCCGTTCCCCAACGACTCAGGCAAGGTGGCGCGCTTGCTCATGAATGCCCTCTTGATGCGCGCGGGCTATCCGCCGGCCATCATTCACTCCACCGAGCGGCAGCGCTACTACGAGGCGCTCAAGGGCCAGCTACCGGTCGTGCTGCAGATGGCGAACGACTCGATCATCAACGCGCTGCTCAGCATCGAGAAGCGCTTCGACGAGTACGACGCTGCGCGGCCGAGCTCGGCGCCGTCGGCGGAGCCGGCAGCCCCGCCGACTCCCACGCTCGCTTCGCGCACCGCGAATCACGACCTGGACGATCTCAGCGATCTGACGGACGACGCCTCGGATTCGGGCTCGGATGAGGACGACTCCGACGACGACGCCGCATCGAATGACGACTGAGCGCGCGTAAAGGCAGCCGTTACGGCGTGGCCGTGACGGCTTCCCAGCCCGTTACCTGCGCCAGCTTGCCGATCGCCACGTTGTAGTCGAACGTCGCCGACATGACCGCGAAGCGCTTCAGCGCCCACTCCTTGGCGGGGTCCACGATGTCTTCTTCTTCGTTCGTGCCCACGTCGATGCCCTGCTGCACCAAAATCAGCCACTTCTTGGCGTAGCTCGCGGCCTCCGTGTACGCGTCCAGGCGTCGCCCGGCGTCCTCCGCCTCGCGGTAAGCCGTCTCCACCTCCACGGCCACGCCGCCGAGCGCGTAGCGCTCCGTGGCGCGCAGCTCCTCCAGCTGGGCACGAGCCTGCGCGACGCGCGCGGACTGCGGCAGGAAATCCACCTTGTAGCGGAGCACCAGCGCTGCGCCGTAGGAAAGCGCGTTGACGCGATCGCCCACGAACGGGTTCTGCTGATCCGTGATGCCGGGCGCTTTGGCCCAACGCGCGCTCAAGCCCAGCCCGATGTCCGGAAAATACTTGGCGCGCTCGATGCGGAGCTGCGCCTCGCGCGCCTGCAGACCCGCGCGCGCCATGTTGATCTCCGGCCGATGGAGCCTGGCGGCGCTCAGGTACGTCGCCAGCGGACCGAGCGCGTGACGGACTCGCACGAGCGGCAGCTCCGGCACCGTCAAGTCATCCTTCACGCCCGTCAAAAAGCGCAGGGCGGCCATGGCGACCGCCTCTTTCTGGCGCGCCTCGCTGTGCCGGGCGCTCAGCTCCGCGCGGTGGATCTTGAGCTTGTACAGCTCGATCTCGTCCCCTTCCCCCTCCTTGACCTTCTTCTCCAAGCTCCGCAGGTACTTGTCGATCTCGGATTCGGCGCTCTTCATCAGCGCGATCGCGTCGCGCGCGAGCTGCAAGCCGTAGTACGCGCGCCTCACGTCGAGCGTGATCGCGTTCTTTTCCTTCTCGACGTCCTGCTCGGCGACGCGCACGGCGGCAGCCGAGGCGTCCCACAAGCCGGTGATTTTGCCGAAGGTCCAGAGCGGGATGATGCCTTCGATGCCGATGCTCCAGCCCAAGCCCATGTGGTCGCTAATGGCGACGTCGCTGTCGGGGCTGTAGAGCGGCGTGCCGCGCACTTCCGGCGCGAGCGCCAAGCCGCCGGTCACGTTGAACTCGCTGTAAGGCTGCGTCCAAGATTGAAACTGCTGCTCACGGCGGTGCTGCAAGCGCGCGCGCGCCTCGTGAATGCGCGGGTAGTTACGCAAGGTGAGCTGAATGCAGCGCTCGAGCGTGTAGCCGCTGCGCGCCGAAGACGGCAGCGGGCGCGGACGCTCCAGATCCGTCAGGTCGCTCGTGGGCGCGGCGTCCTCCGCGGGCTGGCTCGCGGTGGCAGCGTCCGCGTCGCTCGCGGGCGCTTCGCTGGCCGCGGGCACCTGCGCGTAGGCGGTGTTGGCAAGGGCGAGTAGCAGCGCGGAGGCGCCCCACAGCCGGGAGCACCGCCGGATAGCAAGCTTGGGGGACATCGTCTCAGTCGTCGTCCCGGGTTTTTAACCCCGCCCGCTTGACCGCGCGCCTGAAATTCGAACGGTCCAGCCCGGCTTTGCGCGCTGCCTCGGACACGTTGCCGCCCGTCTGCTGCAAGAGCGCCGAAAAATAGGCGTGCTCGAAGGCATTCAGGGCTTGCTCTTTGGCGTCACGGTACGGCAGATCGAGCCCCTCCAGCATCAGCACGGGCGAGTTCCCGGACTCCGCGTACGTGCCGTTGCGACCGCGGGCGAACGGCAGATCCCCTGGCATCAGCGTGTCGTCCTTACAGAACACGATGGCGTGCTCGATGGCGTTCTCCAGCTCGCGCACGTTGCCCTTCCACGGCTGGGCCTGCAGCAAGCGCATGGCCTCGCTGGAGATCTTGGTCACGGGGCTGGCCTTGCGCGTAGCGTACTTCTTCAAGAAGTGATGCGCCAAGAGCGGGATGTCCTCACGCCGCTCGCGCAGGGGCGGCAAGTTGATGGGCACGACGTTGAGGCGATAGTACAAGTCCTCGCGAAACTTGCCGGCTGCGATGCGGCTCGTCAGGTCCACGTTGGTGGCCGCTACCACGCGCACGTCCACCGTCTTCGTCTCGTTGGAGCCGACGCGCTTCACCTCGCCTTCTTGGAGCGCGCGCAGCAGCTTGACTTGGGCGAGCGGCGGCAAATCACCAACCTCGTCCAAGAACAGCGTGCCGCCGTCGGCGGTCTCGAACAGGCCGGCACGGGTGGCGGTGGCGCCCGTGAAGGCGCCGCGCACGTGCCCGAACAGCTCGCTCTCCACCAAGTCCACCGGGATGGCCGAGCAGTTCACGGCCACGAAGGCCTGCGCCATGCGCGGCGAGTGCTGGTGGATGGCGCGCGCCGTGAGCTCCTTACCGGTGCCGGACTCCCCCAAGATGAGCACGGTGGAGGAGGTGGGCGCGACGCCGACCGCGAGCCGGTAAACCTCCTGCATGCTGGGCGAGTTGCCGATCAGCTCGCCAAATTTCTCGATCTGCAGCAGCCGCTCTTCCAGCGCTGCGGCGCGATCCACCAAGCGGCGGCGCTCGGCCGCCTTGGTCACCGTCAGCACGACCTCGTCGTTCGAGCGGAACGGCTTGGTGAGGAAGTGATAAGCGCCGGCCCGCACCGCCTTCACGGCGGTCTCCACGTCACCGAATGCGGTCATCATCACGACCTCGATGCCGTCGTGCTTGCTGCGGACGTGCTCGAGCAGCTCGAGCCCTCCCACCCTCGGCATCATCAGGTCCACCAGCGCCACGTCCACGTGCTCTCGCTCCAGGAGCGTGATGGCCTGCGCGCCGTCGTCCGCCGTGAGCACGTTGCAACCACGGCTCTGCAGCAGGCGCGATAGGCTTCGGCGTAGGGTCGGCTCGGCGTCGACCACCAGCACCTTCGGCGGCACCACGTCGAGCCTAACCGCCGCGAGCTCCCCCGAGCGCGACGCCGACAAGCTCATGTCCCGCCCCTCCGCGGCGGACGCTCCGAGCCGCGCGGCGGCTCCGGGCTGGTGGAGGGTCGATCCGAGCGCGGGCGCGCCGGCGGGCTCGAGCCTCGCCCCTCGCGCGTGACGGGCGTGTACATCTGATTTTGCTGCTGGAACACGCAGATGCGTCCGCCGCCCTCGCGCTTGGCCGCGGAC
>JAEYOT010000099.1 GCA_023411445.1 Pseudomonadota bacterium | reverse complement strand
CCGTACGGCGAGCGCCATCCGGGCTTTTCGCCCGCTGCCGTGCGCGAGCTGCTTGGCGCCGCTGGCCTGACGGTGCACACCGCCGAGGTCGCCGCCCGCGAGTCCCGCAAGCCTCACCTGCAAGTCGTGCTCGCCATCGCGAGCAAACCGTCCCCGCTACGAGCCCCCACCTGAGAAAATCATGCACGCTCTCCAGCAACTCCTCCAAAACCGCATCGCCATCATCGACGGCGCCATGGGTACGACCATCCGCACCTACGGCATGACGGAGGCGGACATCCGCGGCGAGCGCTTCAAGGGCTCGAGCAAGGACCTGCTCAACAACGGCGATCTGTTCTCGCTGACGCAGCCGGAGATGATCTGCGACATCCACCGCCGCTTCTTGGAGGCGGGCGCGGACATCATCGAGACCAACACCTTCGGCGCCACCAGCATCACGCAGAGCGAGTTCTTCGTCGACGATCCGCGCGAGCACGGCGGCCGTAAGGATCCCGAATTTTACCAGAAGATCGTCGAAGATCGCGCGCTCAGCGAGCTCGCCTGGGAGATCAACGAGCAGTCCGCGCGGCAGTGCCGTGAGTGGGCGGATAGGGTGGCGAACAAGGACGGGCGGCAGCGCTTCGTCGCTGGCGCGATCGGGCCGCTCACCGTCTCGCTCTCCAACTCGCCGGACGCGGACGATCCGGGCTTTCGCGTCTGTACGTTCGACCAAGTCAAGCGAGCGTACGTGGAGCAGGTGCGTGCGCTGATCGCCGGCGGCTCGGACGTGCTGTTGGTGGAGACCATCTTCGACGCGCTCAACGCCAAGGCGGCGCTGGTGGCGATCCAGGAGGTGTTCGCGGCGGACGGCAAGAAGCTGCCGCTGATGATCTCGGCCGCCGTGGGCCGCGGCGGCGAGACGATGATCTCGGCGCAGACCGTGGAGGCGCTGTGGAACGCGGTGAAGCACGTGCAGCCGCTCTCGATCGGGCTCAACTGCTCGCTGGGGCCGGACTTGATGTTCCCGTTCTTGAGCGAGCTGTCGCAGAAGGCTGACGCGGCCATCTCCGCTTACCCCAACGCCGGCTTGCCGAACCCGCTGTCGCCCACCGGCTTCGATCTGGAGCCGCCGGACATGGCTCGCTTCTTGGCGCAGTTCGCCGAGTCCGGCTTGATCAACATCGCGGGCGGCTGCTGCGGCAACACGCCGGAGCACATCGCCGCCATCGCCAAGGCGCTGGACGGCCGCCACCCGCGCGATGTCGGCCAGCGCTCGCGCGCGACCGTCTCCATCCCCAAGCCGAGCGATGAGTGGCGCCCGCTGCGCCTATCCGGCTCGCAGCCGTTCACGCAGCAGCAGGGCGTGTACATGATGATCGGTGAGCGCACCAACGTGGCCGGCTCGCCCAAGTTCGCCAAGCTGATCAAAGAGGGCAAGTACGAAGAGGCTGTGAGCATCGCGCGCCAGCAGGTGGAGAACGGCGCCAACGTCATCGACGTGTGCATGGACGAGGGCATGATCGACGGCGTGGCCGCGATGCACCGCTTCCTCTCGCTGCTCGCCAGTGAGCCGGAGGTGGCGAAGGTGCCGTTCATGGTGGACTCCTCCAAGTGGGAGGTGATCGAGGCCGGCATGCGCTGCCTGCAGGGCAAGGGCATCGTGAACAGCATCTCGCTCAAGGAGGGCGAGGAGAGGTTCCGGCAGCAGGCCCGCACCGTGCTCAAATACGGCATGGCGGTGGTGGTGATGGCGATCGACGAGCAGGGCCAGGCCGCGACTTACGCCGACAAGATCCGCATCTGTGAGCGCGCCTACCGCATCCTACTGGAGGAGGGCATGGCGCCGGAGGACATCATCTTCGACCCGAACATCCTGACGGTGGCGACCGGCATGGAGGAGCACAACAACTACGCCGTTGACTTCATCGAGGCCACACGCTGGATCAAGCAGAACCTGCCGCACGCCAAGGTGAGCGGCGGCGTCAGTAACATCTCCTTCAGCTTCCGCGGCAACAACCCGGTACGCGAGGCCATGCACAGCGCCTTCCTGTTCCACGCCATCAAGGCCGGCATGGACATGGGCATCGTGAACGCCGGCATGCTCGAGGTGTACGAAGAGATCGAGCCCGAGCTGAAGGTGTTGGTGGAGGACGTGCTGCTCAACCGCCGCCCGGACGCGACCGAGCGCCTGGTGGACTTCGGGGAAAAGCTGAAGCAGCAGAGCTCCGGCGGGACCAGCGACAAGAAAGAGGAGGAGTGGCGTAAGGGCACGGTCGAGGAGCGGCTGTCGCACGCGCTGGTCAAGGGCATCGACACTTACATCGATCAGGACACGGAGGAGGCGCGCGCCAAGCTGGGTCGGCCGCTGTCCGTGATCGAGGGGCCGTTGATGGACGGCATGGGCGTGGTCGGTGACCTGTTCGGCGCCGGCAAGATGTTCTTGCCGCAGGTCGTCAAGTCCGCGCGCGTGATGAAAAAGGCGGTGGCTTACCTCACGCCGTTCATGGAAGCCGAGAAGGCGGAGCTGGCCAAGAGCGGCCAAGCCGTGAAGACGCAGGGCAAGATCGTGCTCGCTACCGTCAAGGGCGACGTGCACGACATCGGCAAGAACATCGTGGGCGTAGTGCTGGCCTGCAACAACTATGAGGTCTTCGACATGGGCGTGATGGTGCCGTGCGAGAAGATCTTGGAGCGCGCCAAGCAAGAGAACGCCGATATCATCGGCCTGAGCGGCTTGATCACGCCGTCACTCGACGAGATGACGCACGTCGCGCGCGAGATGGAGCGGCAAGGCTTCAAGCTGCCGCTGCTCATCGGCGGAGCGACGACCAGCAAGGCGCACACGGCCGTGAAGATCGCGCCGCACTACAGCCAGCCGGGGGTGCACGTGCTGGACG
>JAEYOT010000048.1 GCA_023411445.1 Pseudomonadota bacterium | reverse complement strand
CCTCAGTGCTGCACCCTGGCTCGCTCTCGGGCGCCGTGCTCTCGTCCGCGCCCGCCGACGTGCGCTACGGCGGCGCAGCCGGCGCCGTGATCGTGGCTGAGCCCGCCGCGCCCAGCGCGAGCTTCCGCGGCGAAGCCAGCTTGCGCCTGTTCGACGCCGGAGCGCTCTTGGCTGCGCCCTTGTCTGACGGCGCCGGCTCGTCGCTCGTCTCCGGTCGCTATTCCTTCACGGGGCTGCTGTATAGCGCGCTCAGCGAAGAAGAGTTCGGCTACTGGGACTACCAGGCGCGCCTCGCGCACAACCTGTCGCGCACGGACTCGATCGGGGTGTTTGCGTTCGGTGCGGGCGATCACTACGGCGGCGAGGCGCTGGCCGGTGCCGTCGGCGGCGACACCGGCTTTCATCGCGTGGACGTGAGGCTGCAGCACGTGTCGCGTAGCGTTACCGCCACCGCGGCCGTCACGCTCGGGCGCGACCGCACGGCTGACGACACCTCCGCCCTCAGCGATCGCTCCCTGCGCACGCGGACCGAGCTTTCGCTGCGCGCGACGCCGACGCTGGGCCTGCGCTGGGGCGCGGAAGCGCGCGTGAGCCGTATCGACTTGGAAGTGGATCGACAGCGGCTCGATCGCCAAGACTTGGTAGAGCTGTTTCCTAGCCGTACGGATCACGCGCTGGGCAGCTACGCGGTGCTTGGCTGGTCGCCGGAGCGTCGCTTGCGCGTGGATCTTGGGGTGCGCGCGGACCTATTCAGCTCGCAAGGTGAGCACGCCGCATCGCTCGATCCGCGCCTGAGCGTCAGCGCGAGGCTCTTGCCATGGCTCACCGCCGAGCACCGCTTCGGCGTCGCCAGCCAGAAGCCCAACTTCGTGCCGGGCGTGCCGGCCGCGCAGGTTGGCTCGCTCGAGCGCGGGCTGACGCGCGGCACGCACGCTTCCAGCGTGCTGCGCTTCTCTTTGCCGAGCGAGTTCTCGCTGTCGGTGGGTGGCTTTCAGAGTCGCTACGCGAACGTGGTGGATCCGCTGGGGCAGGCGCGCGAGTTTCAGCTGGATCGCGCGGCGCTGGACCGCCGTCACGACATCGTGGCGCGCGGCCTGGAGCTGCGCCTCGGTCGCCCGCTCACGCGGCGCTTCGGCGGCTATATCGCCTACACGCTGTCTTGGGCGACGCGCTACGGCGAGCGCGAGCACAGTCCGTCGGGCTACGATCGTCGGCACGTGCTGCAAGGCGCGCTCGCGGTCGAGCTCTGGTGGCGGCTGCGCGCCAGCGCGCGCGGCCTGTGGTACTCCGGCTTCCCCGCGCTGGAGATCGGCGACGAGGGAGCGCTGCCGTCGCAGCACCTGCGCGCGCCTGGCTACGTGCGGCTCGACTGGCGCTTGGAGCGGGCGTTTCGCGTCAGCGAGCGGCTGGAGCTCGCGGTGGTCGCGGAGATGCTCAACGCCACCGGCGCCAAGGAAGCGCTCCGCTACGAGTGTGGCGGGCGCTGCGAGCTCGTCACGGCAGGCCCGATCGTGCTGCCCAGCATCGGAGTGGAGGCGAGCTTCTAGGCGGGCGTGCTTCATGAACCCGAGAAGGCTCGCGCGTCGGGACCGGGGCTTGCCGCCCGGCAGCCGGGCGACCACCATGAGCTGATGCTCAAAGACGTCCAAGGCGGTCACGCGCTGAGCAAAGATCAGTACGACGCGCTCCTGCCTGAGCTGCGGGCGGCGCTGCTCGACGCCCAGGCGCGCCTGCGCAAGGCCGGCTTCTCGGTCGTGGTGCTGATCAACGGCGCGGCCGGGGCCGGCAAGAGCGAGACGGTCAATAAGCTGCACGAGTGGCTGGACGCGCGCTTCTTGGTCTCGGAGAGCTACGAGGAGCCGACGGAGGAGGAGCGGTCTCGGCCCGAGTACTGGCGCTACTGGATGTGGCTGCCGCCGGCCGGGCGCATCGCGCTCTTCTCCGGCTCTTGGTACACGCGCCCGATCCTGGACTACGTGTGGGGGCGCTCGTCCGAGGCTCGCTTGGCGGAAGAGATGGCGCGGATCAACGGCTTCGAGCGCACGCTGGCCGACGGGGGCACCTTGTTCGTCAAGCTATGGTTCCACGTCTCCAAGAAGGTGCAGCAGAAGCGCCTGGAGGCGCTGGAGGACAGCCCCGCGACGCGCTTCCGCGTCGCCAAGAGCGATTGGAAGAACCACGGGCGCTACGGCGAGTTCGTGCGCGTCACCGAGCAGGTGCTGGAGCAAACCAGCACGGGTGCGGCGCCCTGGCACGTGCTCGACGCGGCCGACGACCGCTACCGTCACGTCAAGGCCGCGCGCCTGATCTTGGACGCGATGGAGGCGCGCCTGGCAGGGCGCTCTCGGTCGCACGAGCCCGAGCGCCTAGCGCCCATCCCCGATCCTCACACCGTGCTGGACGAGCTGGATCTCTCGCTTTCGCTCGGCAAGAGCGAGTACGAGGAGCGGCTGGCGGCGGCGCAGGGCAAGCTGTTTCGGTTGGTGCGCAAGCTGCAAAAGCGCGAGCGCAGCGCCATCCTGGTGTTCGAGGGCTCCGACGCCGCCGGCAAGGGCGGCGCGATCCGGCGCATCACCTGGGCGCTGGACTCGCGCAGCTACCGCCTGATCCCGATCGCGGCGCCGAGCGACGAGGAGCGCTCGCACCACTACTTGTGGCGCTTCTGGCGCTACCTGCCGCGCCACGGCCGCGTCACCATCTTCGATCGCAGCTGGTACGGCCGCGTGCTGGTCGAGCGCGTGGAGGGCTTCGCGACGGAGGCGGAGTGGCGGCGCGCCTACCAAGAAATCAACGACTTCGAGCGCGAGCTGACCGAGGCTGGCGTGATCTTGGTCAAGTTCTGGCTCCACATCACGAGCGAGGAGCAGCTGCGGCGCTTCGAAGAGCGCAAGCAAGATCCAGCCAAGCGCTACAAGATCACCGCGGAGGACTACCGCAACCGCGAGCAGGCCAACCAGTACGAAGCCGCGGCTGCGGAAATGCTAGCGCGCTGCAGCCCGCCGACGGCACCCTTCGTGCTGGTGGAGGCGAACGACAAGCGTTACGCGCGCGTGAAGGTGCTGGAGAGCGTGGTGCGGGCCTTGGAGCAGCAGCTGTGAGCCGCAGGGCTTGGTGCTGGCTGGCAGCGGCGCTGCTGAGCGCGGGCTGCGGCGACGCGACCATCGCGCGCGAGGAGCTGTTGAGCGATCCCGGGCCCGTGGACGCGCCATTCGACGGTGCGCTGTTCTTCGACGGGGTGGACGACTACGCCAGCGTCGGCACCGCGCAGTTTCCGCAGATCGAGCAGGCGCAGACGCTTTCGCTCTGGCTCGCGCCCGAGCCTGCGGACGGGCTAGAGGTGCTGTTCACGCTGCGGCGCGGTGACCACTCCGGCATCGCGCTGGCGCTGGAGGACGGCGTGCCGCTGGCCTACAACGTCTACGGGCCGCGGGATTTGGTGCGCGCGACGGAGCCCGCCTCGCCGGGGCGCTGGCAGCACCTCGCCCTGGTGCTCCAAGGGGAGAGCTCCCGCCTGTACCTGGACGGCGCGGAGATCGCGTCCGGTCGCGGCGCGGCGACGAACCGCACACCGGTGGTTGCCTTCATCGGCGGCCTGAGCGGCTCCAGCCGGCTGTACCACGGCGCCCTGGACGAGCTGCGCGTGTACCACCGCGCGCTGTCGGCAGAAGAAGTGGTGGCGCTCAGCCGCGGCGAGCCGCTCCGGGAAGGCGAGCCGCTCGTGCTCGACTTGACGTTCGACGAAGCCGCAGGCGCGCGCAGCTACGATCGCTCGGGGCTCGGCAACCACGCACAGCTGGGCGAAGGCGTGCCGAGCGCGATGCCGGCCCGCGTCCCCTCCGGCACGCCTCAGTCCAGCGCCAGGTGACCCGCCGGCGTGACGCGGCTCACGCTGATGGCGGCGTCGTCCACGAGCAAACGCAGCGGCGACGGCTCCGTTTGCTCCAGCGCGGTCCCCACGCTGAGCACGACCTCTCTGCCGCCAGAGCCTGGCCTGCCGCTGAGATCGTAGTAAAGCTGGCCGTCGAGCCACACCATCAGGCGTCCGCCGTCGCGCGGCTGGTAGCGCGTCTCCACGTGAAACCAGCGCCCGGCTTGCACGATCGGCGGCGGATCGGCCAGCGGCTCCTGCAAGAAGCTCGCGTTGTTGTGGAACACGAACAGGACGAAGCCGCCGCTCGGCAGGCTGCGCAGCCGCAGCTGCTCACCGTTTCGTAGCTCGCCTGCGTCGTCGCGCGAGCGCAGGTGCACGAGCGTGAGGTCCGGCTCCACGCGGTAGTCCTCCGGCAGGAGAAGCCAAGCGCTGTAGTAGGCGTCCGGCTCCGCGCCGGCCGGGTGCAACAGCTCAGGCCCCGCCTCCTCGTTCGAGCCGCCGGGGTTGATCAGCTCCACGGCGTGGCGACCGCTGCGGCTGAGCTCGCTCGTGACCTCCACCCGGGTCTCGCTGCTCGGCAGCAGCACCAGCTCCTCCGCGCCACCCGTCCACTGCGCGAGGTCTGCCGTCTCGGTGTCCGCCGTCCACAGCAGATCGCTGCCCAGTGGTAGCTGAGGCGCGCAGCCGAGCGCAGAGCACAACGCGAGCGCCTGCGCGAAGCTGAGCCGTGAGCGATGACGCAGGGCAGCTTCTCCGCGCTCAATCGATGGCAAAACAGTAGATCTTACCCGCGCCGCCGCCGGGCGTCAGGTTGCCGCAGCCTTGGTTGGTGTGCACGGAGTTCCACGAGTTGTACGGCGGGTTGGGGTTCGCCATGCCGTTCATGCGCGGCCCCAAGCCGTCGGAGTGGCCGACTTGCGCCCTGACGTCGTTGGACGCGGACGTCCAATCGCTGCAAGTGCTCTCGTTCTTCGTGCCGTCCGCGTTCGTCCCGGTGAGGATGTCGTGCTGGTTGGGCTGAGGGGAGTCGTCCCATTGCCCGTTGATCTTTTGACCCTTCTCGTCGAGAAACAGCTCGGCGTTGCCGTCCATCTCGTGCAGCGCAGCGACGCTTTCCGCCAGCGTCACGCCCTTGGAGTTCACCCACGGACCCGTGCCGATGCGATCCTTCGCGTTGACGGTCGACGTGCTCAGGTACGCGCGCCAGGTGTGATCGCCGAAGCCGGCGGCCGTGGCCAGCTGGGTGCAGCGCATGTCCGCGCCCTCTAAGCCGCCCAAGTTGCCATCTTGAACCGTATCGCTCGTGACGAAGAACGTCGTCTTCGACTTGCTGCCGCCGGAGCCACCGCCGCCACCGGACCCGCCCGAGCC
>JAEYOT010000828.1 GCA_023411445.1 Pseudomonadota bacterium | reverse complement strand
AGGTGCGGTAGTGGCGTGAAGCGCTCGAACAGGTTGGGGTACTTGGACGACACCCAGTAGCTCGGCTCTCGGCGGTCTAGGATTTCACCCACCTGAAGGCCAGTGTCGTTGCCTTTGTACGCCAGGTTGATGCAGAGCACGACGCCGGCCAGCATCAGCGCGCCGTCGCGCGCGAGCCGCAGGTAGCGGGCCTTGCTCGGCAGCGCCTGGAACTGGCCCAGCCCCGCCACCGCGCACACGCTCACCGCGAGCAGCGTGAGCGGCACCAGCGCGATCCCGCTGTACTTCGTGAGCATGGCCAATGAGACGCCGAGCGTGACCCGCAGTAGGCCGAAGCGGGCGCCTCGCAGGTAGCGGATGAGCTCGCCGACCGCGACCGTGAAGCCCAACGCTGCCGCGGCGTCCGTGGTCACGTAGCGAGACTGCGCGATGAGCACTGGGTTGAAGACCAGGAGCACGAGCGCGGCCAGCGCTGTGCGCAGGCCGAACGTGCCGAGGCAGAAGTAGTAGACGTACGTGACGAGGACCACGCCGAGCGCCATCGCGGCGAGCCGCGCGCGCATCAGCTGGTCACGGGCGTACCCGTAGTCCTTGTTGACGTAGCTGCGGGTGGTGGTGGCAGCGGTCGCCGTCTTCCAGCCGCGCAGCTGGTTCACGTCGGGGTTGCCTTCGTCCCAGGCCACGGGCAGCGCCGTCCACGCGTTGCCGAGCGGAGGGTGAGCATAGGACAGACGGGTGTCCGCGCCGCGCCAGTACGCGATGCCCCGCACCATGTGGGTCAGCTCGTCTTCGGTCGGTGAGTCGGTGGTGTAGCCGCGCAGCATCAGGCTCGACATCACGACGAGCCCCAGCACGAGCGCGAGATGATGCAGCTGCTTTCTCACACCGCCCAGCATGACTCCCGCGGAACCTTCTAGCGCTTCGGCGAACCTGCGGCCAGGATCCACGGGTAGGAGGTCGTCACGCGCGACAACTCCAGCTGCGGCGCGAGCAGGCGCTTGAAGGAGCCGACGGTGAAATGATTGACGTGCTCGACGTCATTGCCCAAGCGCGTGATGTTCTTGCCCATGGCCAGGTTGCTGAGCATGAACCACGGCTCGTGCGGCACCGTGAGGATGACGCGTTGGGGGGCGAGCTTCACGATCTGCTGGAGCGCGCGCGCTGGATCGTCCACGTGCTCCAGCACCTCGGCGCAGATGATCAAGTCGTAGCCGCCCGGTAGGGCCGACAGGTCGTAGATGTTCGCGCAATAGCGCTTGATGCTCGGGAATTTCTGGGCGAGCAACTCCAGGTCAGCCTGGTTCAGATCTACACCGGAGAACTCGATCTGCGGGTGACGCGCGGAGAGGTGCCCGGATAGAAAGCCTTCGCCCACGCCGATCTCGAGCACGCTGCGTGGAGGCGTCCCCGCGTCGAACAGCTGCTCCACCGCCCCCACGAAGCGCTTGATCAGCGCGCGCTTGAGCGGGTTCTTGGCCCGGTACTTCTTGGTCTGAAACTGCTCGAAATAGGCGTCCGTGATGCTCACGAGGCAAGCTCCGTAGATACCGCTGCACCGGCGACGGCCGGCGCGCGCGAAGCGTCGTCCGGGCGGGCACCCTTGAGCACGCGCCGCAGCACGTACGGTGCTTGCGCAGCTCCGAGGTGCACGATGAGCTCGGCGATCAGACCCGTAGCCAGCACCTGGACACCCACCACCACGAGCAGCACGCCCAGCATCAAGAGCGGCCGGTGACCGATGTCGTTACCGAGCAGCTTGAGCAGCGTCAGGTACCCACAGATGCCGATGCCGCCGAGCAAGATGATGGCGCCGACGCCACCGAAGAAGTGCGCTGGCCGTCGCTCGTACTTCAGCAAGAAGAAGACGGTGAGCAGGTCCATCAAGCCGCGGAAAAAACGGCCGCCGCCGAACTTGCTGTAGCCGAACTTGCGCGCGTGGTGCTCCACGACAATCTCGGCGATTTTGAAGCGCTTCCAGTGCGCCAGCACGGGCACGAAGCGATGCATCTCCCCGTACAGGCGCAGGTTCTTCAGCACGACGGCGCGGTAAGCTTTGAAGCCGCAGTTCACGTCGTGCAGCTTGATGCCGGTCAGCCGGCGCACCATGCCGTTGAACACGCGTGACGGCAGCACCTTGGTGATCGGATCGTGCCGCTTCTCCTTGTAGCCGGAGACGAGGTCATACCCCTCGTCCAGCTTCTGCAGGAAGCGGGGGATCTCTTTCGGATCGTCCTGCAGATCCGCGTCGAGCGTGAACACGATGTCCCCGCTGGCGACGGCGAAGCCGGCGGCGAGCGCCGCGCTCTTGCCGAAGTTGCCCTGCAGCTCCAAGAACTGGACGTTGCTGCGCTCTTTCAGCAGCTCCTCCACCACGCGCACCGAGCCGTCCGTGCTGCCATCGTCCACGAAGATGAGCTCGTAGCTTTGCCCGGGCGCAAGGCAGCTCGTCGCCGCTTGGTCGATCCTGTCGGCCAGCTCGCGCAAGGTGTCCTGTTCGTTCATGAACGGGATCACGAAGGAGAGCCGCGGCGTCATTTCACGCGACATAGCACAAACCCAACGAGGTCACGTTTCCGGGCCGCGGGCTCGGTAATTCTGCTCGAGCCACTCGCGGTACGCGCCGGAGCGGACGCCCTGCACCCAGGCCGAGTTCTCAGCGTACCAGCGCACGGTCTCGGCCAGGCCGGACTCCAAATCGTGCCGGGGGCGCCAGTCGAGCTCACGCTGCAGCTTGCTGGAATCGATGGCGTAGCGGCGGTCGTGCCCTGGCCGATCCTTTACGAAGCGGATCAGTGCTTCCAGCTCTGCCTTGGGCTTGCCTTGGTGCGCCGCCACGAGCTCGATGAGCTTGTGCACGATGGCGATGTTGGTCCACTCGTTGTTGCCGCCCACGTTGTAAGTCTGCCCGGACTCTCCCTGCGTGAGGATGAGCCACAGCGCTTCGGCGTGGTCGTCGACGAACAGCCAATCGCGGACGTTCAGGCCGTCGCCGTAGACTGGTAGCTCCTTGCCCTCGAACAAGTTGAGCACCATGAGCGGGATGAGCTTCTCCGGGAAGTGATACGGCCCGTAGTTGTTGCTACAGTTCGAGACCGTCGTGGAGATGCCGTACGTGCGCTGGTACGCCCGCACCAAATGATCGGACGCCGCCTTGGACGCCGAGTAAGGCGAGCTGGGGTCGTAGGCGGTCTGCTCCGTGAACAGCCCGGTCGGCCCCAGCGAGCCGTACACTTCGTCGGTGGACACGTGGTGGAAGTGGATCTGCGGGCGCTTGCGCACGACCTCCAGCAGGGCGTACGTGCCCACGATGTTCGTCTGTACGAACACGCCCGGGCCATGGATGCTGCGATCGACGTGGCTCTCGGCCGCGAAATTGACGATGGCGTCGATGCCGTGACGCTCGCACAGCTCGTCCACCAGCTTCTGATCGGCGATGTCGCCGTGGACCAGCTCGTAGCGGGCTGGATCGACCGCGCCGCTCAGGTTCGCGGGGTTACCGGCGTAGGTGAGCAGGTCGAGGTTCACGACCTTGCCGCGGAACTCCGGCTGCCGGAACAAGCGACGGATGAACGCGGAGCCAATGAAACCGGCGCCGCCGGTGACGAGGAGGGACTGAGGAGTGCGTCGAGGCGAGGTCATGATCGGTGGCCCAGGCGGCGCTTGAAATCAGCGAAGCTCTCGGAGACTTGGTCGCGTTGGGACAGCACAGGGTCCCGGATCGGCCAATCGACGTTGAGCTCCGGGTC
Source organism: Pseudomonadota bacterium (assembly GCA_023411445.1). Lineage (GTDB taxonomy): Bacteria > Myxococcota_A > Polyangia > Polyangiales > Polyangiaceae > PMG-095. The sequence goes on along the minus strand of JAEYOT010000828.1, from coordinate 7,200 downwards.
ATTCCAGCGGATGGCGCACTCCGTCGCTGCGTCGTACGGGCTGCTCACCTTGTACTGGACCTCGGCTACGTCGCTCAGCACGCAAAAACCGTGCGCGAAGCCGACCGGCACGTAGACTTGCGCGTGCTGCTCGCTGTCGATCTGGACGCCACAGGAGCGCCCGAAGGTGGGCGACTCCGGGCGGATGTCCACCAGCACGTCGTAGATCGCGCCGAGCGTGACGCGGACCAGCTTGGCCTGGCCGGGCGCGGACTGGTAGTGCAGCCCGCGCAGCGTGCCCTTCACGGAGCGGGAGTGGTTGTCCTGCACCCAGCGCTCGCGGATGCCGGCGGCGTGGTAGCGCGGCTCGCTGTAGCTTTCGAGGAAGAACCCACGTGAGTCGCTGAAGATCTTCGGGAGGATCAGCTTGGCACCCGCCAGGGGCAGTTCTTTTATTTCCATGTTCTGCTCGCGCGGCGCGCTCAGCCTTCCTTGGCGCACTGGCGAAGGTACGTTCCATACTCGCTCTTGCCGTAGTCGTCAGCCAGCTTGAGCAGGCCAGCGACGTCGATGAAGCCCATCCGAAAGGCGATCTCCTCGATGCAGGCGATGCGGGTGCCTTGGCGCTGCTCCAGGATGTGCACGAACTCGCTGGCCTCGATCAAGCTCTCGTGCGTGCCGGTGTCGAGCCACGCCATGCCGCGGCCCAGCACCTCCAGCTTGGCCTGACCGCGCTCCACATAAGCTCGGTTCACGTCCGTGATCTCGAGCTCCCCGCGCGGCGACGGGCGCAGCGCCTTGGCGATGTCCAGCACCTGGTTGTCGAAGAAGTACAGACCGGTGACGGCGACGTTGGACTTCGGCGCCTTCGGCTTCTCCTCGATGGAGAGCACCTTGCCTTCGGCGTCCAGCTCTGCCACCCCGTAGCGCTCCGGATCGTGCACCTTGTACCCGAAGAGCACGCAGCCCTCGGTGAGCTGGGCCGCGCTGTGCACCATGCCGGCCAGGCCGGACCCGTAGAAGATGTTGTCGCCCAGCACCAGCGCGACCGGGTCCGTACCGACGAACTCACGGCCGATGATGAACGCCTCGGCCAACCCGTTGGGCGCGGCCTGCTCCGCGTACTCGAAGCGCACCCCCAGCCCTGACCCGTCGCCCAGCAGGCGCCGGAACAGCGGCAGGTCCTGCGGCGTCGAAATGATCAGAATCTCGCGGATGCCCGCCAGCATCAGCACGCTGAGCGGGTAGAAAATCATCGGTTTGTCGTAGACCGGCAGCAGCTGCTTGGAGACGACGCGGGTCAGAGGGTAGAGCCGTGTGGCGCACCCACCGGCCAGGATGATGCCCTTCATTTGCGGGCGACTGATAGCCCGAGGATGCGGGCGGGGCAAATGGCGCTCTTGGGTTGCCGGACCCGCCAACTGGGCCTACCTTCCCGCCGCCATGAAAGCAGGCAAAATCAAGGTCGGGCTGGTGCAGACCACGGTCGAGGGCGACAAGGACAGCCACGTCAAGAAGACGCTCGAGCGGGTGCGCGAGGCCGCGGGGCGGGGCGCCAAGCTCATCTGCCTGCAGGAGCTGTTCGCCTCGAAGTACTTCTGCCAGGTGGAGGACGCGGACCTGTTCGACTTGGCCGAGCCCATTCCAGGACCCACGAGCCAAGCCGTCGCTGCCTGCGCGAAGGAGCTCGGTGTCTCGATCGTGGTGCCTTTGTTCGAGAAGCGAGCGCCCGGCGTGTACCACAACAGCTTGATCGTGGTCGGCCCGACCGGCGAGTCGCTGGGGCTGTACCGCAAGATGCACATCCCCGACGACCCCCTGTTTTACGAGAAGTACTACTTCACGCCGGGGGACCTCGGCTTCCAAACGTTCGAGACGCCCGAGGCCAAGGTCGGCCCGCTCATCTGCTGGGATCAGTGGTACCCGGAGGCGGCCCGCCTGACCGCGCTGCGCGGGGCTGAAATCCTCGTCTACCCGACCGCCATCGGCTGGCATCCGGCAGAGAAGGAGCAATACGGCGCCGCGCAGCTGTCGGCTTGGCAGACGATGCAGCGCTCGCACGCCATCGCCAACGGCGTCTTCGTGATCGCGGTCAACCGCGTCGGTCACGAGGGGCCGGAGGACGGAGGCTTGGACTTTTGGGGCCACTCCTTCGTGGCAGATCCCTTCGGCGTGGTGCTGGCCGAGGCTGGGGAAGGCGAGGAGACGCTGGTGGTGGAGCTCGACCTGAGCCGCCAGGAGTGGGTCCGGCGCAACTGGCCATTTTACCGCGACCGCCGCATCGACGCCTACGGCGACCTCACGTCCCGCTTCATCGACGCGAAAAAGCCGTGAAAAAGCCGCAAAGCTCCGGGAAGAATTCCGCTCCCAGCGCTCCGGCGGCCACGCCGCTCGAGCTTGGCTATCGCATGCCGGCCGAGTGGGAGCCGCACGCCGCTACCTGGCTGGCTTGGCCCCACGAGCCCACGGACTGGCCCGGCAAGTTCGACGCGGTGCCGTGGGTGTTCGCCGACGTGATCAAGAACCTGACGCGCGGCGAGCGCGTGCGCCTGATCGTCTCGGGCAAGGCGATGCAGAAGCAGGCCGCCGCGGCCCTTCGCAAGTCCGAGGTCGACCTGAAGCAGGTGGACTTCGTGGCGCTGCCCACGGATAGATCGTGGACTCGGGATTTCCTGCCGCTGTTCGTGGCCAAGCGCGGCCGGCCGGGCAAGCGAGCGCTGGGCGCGGTGAAGTTTCGCTTCAACGGCTGGGCCCGCTACCCCAACCACCAGCGCGACGAGGCCGCCGGTTTGGCGGTGCAGGCCCGCGCTGCCGCGGCGGGGGTGGAGGCGTTCCACGCGTTCGTCGGACCGAAGCAGCGGCTGGTGCTGGAGGGCGGCGCCATCGACGTCGACGGCGAGGGCACGCTCCTGCTCACGGAAGAGTGCCTGCTCGACGGTCGCCAGGCGCGTAACCGGGCGCTGGGTAAGCGCGGCGTGGAGGAGGCCCTGCGGGACTACTTGGGCGCCGAGCGGGTGCTGTGGCTGGGTCGAGGTATCGCGGGCGACGACACCGCCGGCCACATCGATGACTTCGCTCGCTTCGTTGCCCCGGGCAGGATCGTGCTCGCGCGAGAGCGCAACCGGCGCGACCCGAACCATAAACCGCTCGCCGACGCGCGCGCGCGGCTCAAAGGCGCGCGCGACGCCAAGGGGCGGCGGGTGGAGGTGATTGACCTGCCCATGCCGGAGCCGGTCGTGTTCGACGGGCAGCGCCTGCCGGCGAGCTACGCCAATTTCTATATCGGCAACGCGGTCGTGCTGGTGCCAACCTTCAACGACCCCGCCGACAAGAAAGCGCTCGGCATCCTGAGTGAGCTGTTCCCCGGACGGCGGGTGGTGGGCGTCTATTCAAAGGACTTCGTGCTCGGCCTGGGCACCATCCATTGCAGCACCCAGCAAGAGCCGAAGTAGCCCGCTAACTTGCCCCGCTCACGCCTTAGGGCAGAATCGGGCCTTGAGCGTGAACTTGGCCTTCTCCAGACGAACGTTCGGCTTGCTGGGCGCCTCGCTCTTGCTCGGAAGCGCCCAAGCTCAGGCGCGCGGTGAGCCCGCCGCGCGCGGCCCCTTCGTGCCTCGGAAGCCGGGCCGCGCGACGCAAGTCTCCAAGAGCGCGGCCGAGCGCGGCGGCGTCAACCCGTGTAACACGAAGGACCCAGGCTTTGGCCTGTACGACAAGTGGACGCGCGGCATCGACATGGGGCAGCTGATCATGCCTCGCGGTAGGAGCTTCGCGCGGAGCGGCAGCTTCGACGTCATGTTCCATTTCCACGGGCACGAGCCGGCGCGCAAGGAGTGGGTCACGGTCATGGACGGCGCGGTGCTGGTGGGCATCGATCTGGGGCTGGGCTCCGGCCCGTACGAGTCCGCGTTCGCCGCGCCCGACCAGTTCGAGCGACTGCTCCGCAGCGTGGAGCGCGCCGTGGCGAAACGGGCGGGTCGCGAGAGCGCCAAGGCGCGCAAGGTGGGCCTGAGCGGCTGGAGCGCCGGCTACGGCGCGATCCAAACCATCCTGGGACAGAGGCTCGGTCGCGCCCGGGTGGACTGCGTGATCTTGCTGGACGGCCTGCACTGCGGCTACAGCGGGCAGGGCATCAACGGCCTGCAGATCAAGGCTTTTACGGACTTTGCGCGCGAAGCGGCGGCCGGTCGCAAATTCATGTTCGTCAGTCACTCGTCGATCATTCCGCCGGGCTACGCCTCGACCACCGAGACCGCGAATTACCTCATCCACGAGTGCGGCGGCTCGCCGCGGGCGTCGCGTGGCACGGGGCCGCTCGGCTTGGAGCTCATTTCGCGCTACACCAAGGGCAACTTTCACGTGCGCGGCTTCTCCGGCAACGACAAGATGGATCACTGCGCTCACCTAGGGCTCTACCGCGACGTGCTCAAAGTTCACATCAAGCCGCGCTGGAATACGCCGCGCGTGGCGGCCCAGTAGCGTGGACGCGCAACGACTCCGCGGCAGCGGTCCCAAGCCGCTCGATCGCTGGCTCCGCGAGCTCTTGCCGGACAAGAGCTGGAACGAGGTGCGCCGGCTGGTGCGCACCGGCAAAGTCTTCGTGGACGGCCAAGCGGTGCTGGAGCCCGCCGCGCCGATCGCGCCGGGTGTGGAGCTGTCGCTGCGGCTGAACGCGCCGCGCGCGACGCGCGCTCCCGCCTTGCCCCGCTCCGCCATCCTGCACCTCGACGCGCAGGTGGTGGTGGTGGCCAAGCCTGCCGGCGTCAGCACCGTGCCGTACGACGAAAATGAGCGCGGCACGCTGGACGAGCTGGTGATGGAGACGATCTCCGAGCGTGGTCGGCGCGCGCCGCTCGGCATCGTGCACCGCATCGACAAGGAGACGTCCGGCGTGGTCGTCTTCACCCGCACGCTGGCGGCCAAGCACTCACTGAAGAATCAGTTTCGTTTCCACACCGTGACGCGCCGCTATTTGGCGATCGCGCACGGCGTCGTCTCGAACGCCACGATCCAGAGCCGCTTGGTGCAAGACCGGGGCGACGGCCGGCGCGGCTCCACCGCGAACCCGGAGCTAGGGCGCGAGGCGGTCACGCACGTCAAGCGCGTCGAGCTCTTGCGCGGCGCGACGCTCGTTGACTGCCGCTTGGAGACGGGCCGCACGCACCAGATCCGCATCCACCTCTCGGAGCGCGGTCACCCATTGGTCGGAGAGCGGGTGTACTCCAAGGGCTTTCGCGGCGAGCTGATCGAAGCGCCGCGGCTGATGCTGCACGCGCAAGAGCTGGGCTTCGAGCACCCGCTGACCGGGGAGCGGCTGAGCTTCAGTCAGCCGCTGCCCGCGGACTTTCAAGCCGTGCTCGCCACGCTGCGCTGATCAATACAGCACGAGCCCGCTCTGGGCGTAGGCGCGGAGCAGCGCTCGGTAGGAGCGACCGCCGGCAAAGAAAGCCTGAGTCACTCGCTCCGTGTGGGCGTCCACGTTCTCGTACAAGTGTTCTTCGTCGTAGCCCTGCTCGCGTAGCGCTACGATGAGGAAGGAGCGCACGAGGCCGCGCGCACCCTCGCAGCTATCCGCGGCTTGCGTGCCCAAGTCCACGATGCCATCGTACTCGAACGTCCGCGTTGCGGTCATGAAGCGGCCGCTGGTGTCGATGGGGAGACCGTGATCGAGCGTCCGGTAGTCGCCGAACGCGTCGAAGTTGCCGAGCGCGTAGCCCAGGCCGTTGATCACGACGTGGCAGCTGCCACACGAGGGGGTAATGAGAGTCGCGCCTTCGATGGCTTCGCGATCGGGCAGCGTGCTATCGAGCTCTTGCGATACACCTGCGGGCGGCGCTGGGATCGGCATACCGAACAGCAGCCTGGCAATGCTGGTTCCCCGGCGCGGGATGGACTGGTGCGTGGCCAGCCATGGCTTCTCCGAGAACACGCCGCTGTGACCCGGCGCCCACGTGGACAGGAGCAACGCCTCCAGGGCGTTCAGGTCCTCGCGTAGCAGGCTCTGCTCGTAGTCGCCTTCGAGCGGGGTGCCCTGCGCTAAGCCCAACCAGCGCCGCACGAACCAGCCGCCGCCCGGCGTGACGCCGTCGTCCTCCTGCTGCGCGAAAGCCTCATCCACCACCTCCCCAGCCCAAGCGTACGTGGTGGTTGCGGGGAGCTCGCTGGGAGGTGCTGCCGGCTCCTCACCCCAGATGAAGGGAGCGAGACGCGCCCACACCGCCTGAGGCGCGACGAAGTCCCCGCTGAGGGTCGGGGGCATTCCGCCGGGAGGAGCGCAGGACTGCGCGCCAGGGCCGGCGGTGGTGGGCCCGCTGCCGCCGCTCGATTGGCCCCCCCGGGCCGACGAGCTGCCGCCGCTGCCCCCGCTACCGCTCGCGCCAAGCGCTTCTTCCTCCAAGCCGCCCACTTCATAGCGGGCCGAGCAAGCCAAGAGCGAGAGCCCCGCCAAGAGCACGCCGATCTTCAGGTCGTTCATGAGCTTTGCCAGTAGGTGCGGCCGCGTTTGGAAACCTTTCAGCGCGAGCGCGCTGGGGCCACGCGGACCAGCTCCACGGCGCGCGGGGAGGCGCGCTCCACCCGCAGCCGAACGCCGCTCACCACCAGCTCCTGCCCCTCGCGCGGCAGGCCTCCGGCCAAAAAGACACACAGCCCGCCCAAGGTGGTCTGCCCGGCGCCGTTCAGCTCCACCTTGAGCAACCTCCGGATCTCGTGCAGCGGCACGTCGCCGCGCACCAGCGTCGAGCCGTCCGGCTGCGGGTTCATCGAGAGCGGCTTGGGCGCGGCCAGCTCGTTGAGCACCTCGCCGGTCAGCTCTTCGACCAAGTCGTCTAGCGTGACGATGCCGGCGGTGCCGCCGTGCTCGTCGAGCACGATCGAGAGCTGCTGGCGGCGTTGACGCATCTCCTCCAACAGCTCGGTGGCGAGCATCGTCTTGGCTACGAAATGCGGCGGGCGAATCAGGTCTTCGAGCACGATCAGGCTGCCTTGCCAGGCGAGCGACAGCAGATCTTTGTGCAGCACGTAGCCGCGGATCTCGTCCAGGCTGCGGCCGTAAACCGGCAGGCGGGAGTATGGCAGCTCCAGCACCACCTCGCGCAGCTGCGCCATCGGCTTGCCCAGCTGCAGGCCCACGACGCGCGTGCGCGGCACCATCACCTGCGCCACCGTGAGGCTGGCGAAGGCCAGCGCGCGGCTGGCGATCTCGCCGGCGCGTTGATCGAT
>JAEYOT010000800.1 GCA_023411445.1 Pseudomonadota bacterium | reverse complement strand
TGGTAAGGCACCGGAGCACATCGCTGGCGTGGCAGAGCAGCTGATCGCCGCCGGGCAAGACGTGCTGGTGACGCGCCTCGCGCCGGAGGTCTTCGACCAGGTCGCGTCGAGGGTACCGCAGCTGTCGTACCACGCGCCCGGTCGCACGGCTTCGTTTCAGGTCCAAGTGAAGGAGCTCACGCCCGCGTCGCGCGTGGCCGTGGTCACGGCGGGCACTAGCGACGTGCCCGTCGCCGAAGAAGCGATCGAGACGCTGCGGATGGCCGGTATTGGCTGTCGCCGTTTCTTCGACGTCGGCGTGGCGGGGCTGCACCGGCTCCTGGCCGTGCTGCCGGAGCTCAACGAGGCGCAGGCGCTCATCGTGATCGCCGGAATGGAGGGCGCGCTGCCGAGCGTCGTGGGCGGCTTGGTTGGAGCACCGGTCATCGCCGTACCCACCTCGGTCGGCTATGGCACGGCGCTCGCTGGCTTCACGGCGCTGCTGGGCATGCTCACGAGCTGCGCCTCGGGCGTCACGGTCGTCAACATCGACAACGGCTTTGGTGCGGCCATGGCCGTGATGCGGCAACTCAAAGTTGGCGAGCGCGCATGAAGGGGCCGTCGAAGGGACCCAAATTTCGCGGCATCCTGCGGCTCGGCCACCGCCATGTTCACGCGGGCAGTCATGGACACGACCATGATCATGACCACGATCACGGCCACGGCCACGACAACGACCACGCGCATCACGACGAGCGGGGGAGCGAGGCGTTGCGCTTTGGCAACCCCCGGCTGGAGCGCGGCGCTGGCGAGGGCAAGCTGCTCTACTTCGACTGCTTCAGCGGCGTAGCGGGTGACATGACCGTCGCGGCGCTAGTGGATTTGGGGGTGCCGTTCGAGGTGGTGGAGCGCGCCGTGGCCAAGGTGTTGCCGGGCGGCGTCTCGCTCACGCTCGAGCCGGCGCTCACGGGCGTGATCGGCGGCGTGCGCTTCCAAGTGAGGGCCGAGGGGCGGCACCCGGAGCGAAGCTACGCGCAAATCCGAGAACTGCTCAACGCCGCCGATCTGGAAGAGGACACGCGCCGTCGCGCTCAGGCCATCTTCTTGCGGCTGGCGGAGGCTGAGGCCTTCGTACATCGCTCGTCGCTCGAGGCGGTCTCGTTTCACGAGGTGGGCGCGGTCGATGCCATCGCCGATATCGTCGGCGCGGCCGCGGCGCTCTCGCACTTGGGAGCGGAGCTGGTTTGTGCGCCCCTACCGCTGGGTTACGGCTCGGTGGTGTGCCGGCACGGGACCTTGCCGCTGCCGGCGCCGGCGACCGTCGCCTGCTTGCGCGGCGTGCCCACGTACGACGCCGGAATCGAGGCGGAGTTGGTCACGCCGACCGGCGCCGCGATCGTGGCCTCGCAGGCACGACGCTTCGAGCGCTGGCCGGCGTCGTCACCGCTCGCCATCGGGTGGGGAGCGGGCACGCGCGTGCTGCCGGATCGCCAGAACGCGCTCCGCGCCGTGCTGAGCCAGCCGAGCCTTGAGTCGGCCGAGCTTGTGGAGGAGAGCACGCACGTGGTGCTGGAGGCGAACGTGGACGACATGACGGGGGAGCTGGGCGCGCACGCGCTCGCGCGTTTGCTGGAGGCCGGTGCGCTGGACGCTTGGGCTGCACCCATCACGATGAAGAAGGGCAGGCCCGGCTTGATCCTCTCGGCGCTGTGCCGCGCCTCGAACGCCGCGGCGTGCGAAGCCGTGCTGCTCGGCGAAACGACCAGCATCGGCCTGCGTCGCTACGGCGTCAGCCGCACCGAGCGCCCCCGCCAGCTAGTCGACGTGGAGACCGAGTTCGGGGTCATCGCGGTCAAGGTAGCGGGAGGGCCATATGGGCCGCCGCAGCTGAAGCCAGAGTTCGACGCCTGCGTCATGGCTGCCGAGCGGCACGGCGTGCCCGTTCGGCTCGTGATCGAGAGCGCGCTTGCTGCCGCGAGCCGCTCAGTTCGGTCGCTCTAGCTTCTGACCGGCGGCCTCCCACCCGAGCACGCCGCCTTCCAGGAACGCGACGGGCAGGCCCTGCTCGGCCAGCTTGGCGGCCAGCTCCTTGGTGCGATCACCGGAGCGGCAGTAGAGCACGGGGGTGGCCGGTAGCATGTGCAGCTCCGCCAGCCGCGACTCGATCTCTTCCAGCGGCAGGTTGATGGCGGAGGGCAGGTGCGCGCGGTTGAACACCGCAGCCTCTCGCGTGTCCACCAAGCTGACGCGACCTGCCTGGAGCAGCTGCACCAACTCCTCCGGACGAACGGAGCCTTCAGCGCGCGGCAAGAACGGGTCCAACAAGGCGCGCAGCTCGGCCTTGCGCATGGCCCCCACCTTGCCGCCCACAGGCCTGCCCTGGTGAAACACCACGAAGGTAGGCACCGATTGCACGCCCATCTGGCGCGGGATCATCGGCGACTTGTCGATGTCCATCGTGACGATCTTGGCCTTGCCCTCGAGCTCACGCGAGAGCGCCAAGAGGTCAGGCGCCATCTGCTTGCAGGGGCCGCACCACTCTGCCGAAAACTCGAGCAGCACGGGCAGCTCGCTCATCAGCACCTCTTGCTCGAAGGTGCGCTCGGTCACGGCCGGAAGGGAAGACATGATGAGCCGGTAATATTGTCATTTCTCGGCTAGCCGCAAGCCGTAGTGCTGG
>JAEYOT010000797.1 GCA_023411445.1 Pseudomonadota bacterium | reverse complement strand
ACGCCGAGCGTTGCATCATGTGCACCCGCTGCGTGCGCGTCTCGGCGGAGCTCGCGAAGGATCCGGTGCTCAGCATGCGTGAGCGCGGCAACCTGAACGAGATCACCGTCGCGCCCGGTCGCCGGCTGGATCACAACTACACGCTGATGACCGAGTACGTGTGCCCGGTCGGTGCGCTCACCTCGAGCGACTTCCGCTTCAAGGCGCGCGTCTGGTTTTTGCGCTCGGCCCGCACCGTCTGCAACGGCTGCGCGACCGGTTGCAACTCGTTCACGGATTTCGATCCGCGCAACCAGAAGGTGTACCGCTACCGCCCGCGCGAGAACCTGGCGGTCAACAAGTATTGGATGTGCGACGACGGCATGCTGGACTACCAGCGCATCCACCGCGACCGCGTGTTGGAGCCCCGCATCAAGGGCGAGAGCGTCGGAGGCGCCGCCGCGTTGGAGAGGGCAGCGGAGCTGATCAAGAGCGCCGCCCCGCAGAAGACCGCGGTGCTGCTCAGCGCCCAGCACTCCAACGAGGACAACCAGGCCCTGCTGGACCTGGGCAAGGCGCTCGGCGCGCTGCAGGTCTATTACACAGGCCGGGCGCCGGGTAAGGGCGACGACATCCTCATCAGCGAGGACAAGAACCCGAACACCGCCGGCGTGCTGGCGCTCTCGGGTGGCCGTGCGCGGCCGCTGGCGGACCTGCTCGCTGCCATCAAGGAGGGCAAGGTCGGCACGCTCATCGCGCTCGGCTCGCAAATCGGCAACCCGAACGACGCCGCCGCGCTGAAGGACGTGAAGAGCTTCGTCTCGCTCTCGACCCACGAGGGTCCGATCGCCGCGGCGGCCGCCGTGGTGCTGCCGGCCAGCAGCTGGGCGGAAGCGGACGGCACGTTCGTGAACCGCCTGGGTCTGTGGCAGGAGAGCGATCGCGCCATCACGCCGCAAGGCGAGTCCCGCCCGGCTTACCGCTGGGTGCAGGAGCTGGCCAAGCAGCTCAGCCTCACTCTCCCGTGGAAAAAGGTGTCGGAGCTGCGCGCCGTCGCGCAGAACCAGACGCCTGCCGCGTCGTCGCCCTCGGTGGCACCCGCGCCGAACCCCTGAACCGAGATCCGGATGAACGACATCGCGCTTTTCGCCATCAAGTTCGTGGCCATCGGCTTCGCCGTCGCCATGTTCGCCATGAACCTGGCCGTGGTCCTCACGTGGGTGGACCGCCGTCAGGGCGCCATGATTCAGGACCGCGTCGGTCCCAACCGCGCCGTCGCGTGGCTGCCGACTCCCATTGCGCAAGGCTTGGCGCTGGGTCCGGCGCTGCTGCTCGCGGCTGGCGTCATCGGCTACACCTTCAAGGTAGAGGTCGCCGGCGCGGAGCAAGAGCAGCGCGGCATGCTGTTCAGCCAGCTGGCGGTGCTGCTGCTGTGGCTCACCGGCTGCGTCATCGCCTCCAAGGTGAAGTCACGCGGTCCGCGTAACAGCTTCGACCTGTGGATCAAGACGCTGGGCGAGCCGCGTAACATCTTCTTCGCCGGCCTGGTGGCGCACTTGGTGCTGTTCTTCGCCAGCATGGCGCTGCGCGGCACCGAGAGCGGCGCGACTTGGAGCAGCGTCACGGCCAGCGCCGGTCCGGCGCTGTTTGCCTTCGCGGCGATCGCGGGCGCCGCCTACGCGGCCTACTCGATCCGCAAGGAGAAGCGCATCGGCCTGCGTCTGGCCGGCTTGCTGCACCCGGCTGCGGACGGCTTGAAGACCCTGTTCAAGGAGGACTTCATCCCGCCGAACGCCGACCGGTTCCTGTTCAACCTGGCGCCGTTCATCTCGTTCTTCCCCGCGCTGGTGGTGCTCGCCTGCGTGCCGTTCGCGGACACGCTGTGCTTCGCCACGGACGCTGACGGCAAGATCATCCTGAGCCAGCTCGCCAGCATGGTGCCGCCAGATGGCAGCTGCTCGGACGGCGGCGGCGCCTTGAAGATCCAGGTCGTGGACCTCAACGTCGGCCTCTTGTACTTCTTCGCCATCGCCGGCACCGGCATCGTCGGCGCGGCGCTGGCAGGCTGGGCCAGCGACAACAAGTACAGCTTGCTCGGTGGTCTGCGCGCGGCAAGCCAGATGGTCTCGTACGAGGTCACCATGGGCCTGACGCTGATCGGCATGATCCTCGTCTACGGCACGCTGCAGGTGGACGAGATGATCTTGTGGCAGCAGCAGAACACCTGGGGCGTGTTCGCGCAGCCGCTGGCGTTCATCCTGTTCTTCGCCGCGGCGGTGGCGGAGTCCAAGCGCATCCCGTTCGACATCCCGGAAGGCGAGAGCGAGATCGTCGCCGGCTACTTCACCGAGTACGCCGGGATGAAGTTTGCGATGTTCTTCTTCGCCGAGTACATCGCGGTCGTTACCGCGGCGGCCTTGATGGCTGCGGTATTCCTCGGTGGCTGGAGCTTGCCGTTCGTGTACCGCGACGGCATCCACGTGATCATCGGCGGCTCCTCGCTGTTCGACTTGGCGCTGCCGCACGGCGCCGTGGTCGCGATCGGCGCGCTGGGCTTCATCCTGAAGACCATCGTGCTGTGCTGGCTGCAGCTGACCATCCGCTGGACCTTGCCGCGCTTCCGCTACGATCAGCTGATGCGGCTCGGTTGGCGCAAGCTGCTGCCCGCTTCGCTGGCGAACATCGTCGTCACGGCGTTCATCGTGATGGCGATCAGGAACGGCGGCCCGACGGTGCAGAACGCGATGAGCACGCTCGGCACGCTGTGCAACGCTCTGATCGCGCTCGGCGGCATCGGGCTCGTGGTCTGGCTGGCGGTGTTCTTGTGTACGCCGCGCGTGAGGAAGCAGAACTTGGCGACCACCTCGGCGCAGTACGCGGCGGAGGTTGGCGGTACCCGCACTCTTCGGATGGGAGCATGACTGAAAGCACGAAAACTCTGGGCCCCCGCAAGGTGACCGGCACGCCGATCCCGCGGCCCGGGCGCAGCGCTGGCGTCCAGACTTACATCCCGGAGATCGCCAAGGGCCTCGCGATCACGATGAAGCACTTCTTCAACAACACGAAGGAGATGGTGCTCGATCAGCGTAACGA
>JAEYOT010000777.1 GCA_023411445.1 Pseudomonadota bacterium | reverse complement strand
CTACAAGGGCATGACCATCGGCGACAAGTTCGACCTGAAGAAGAACCGTCCGGTCAACGTCGTCGGCGTGTTCGAGGCGGGCGGCTCGTCGTTCGAGTCCGAGGTGTGGGTCAACTTGGAGACGGCGCGCTCATCGTTCGGCCGCGAAGGGCTCGTCTCCTCCGTCACGGCCCGGCTGGAGTCCCCCGCCAAGTTCGACGCCTTCAAGGCCATGGTGGAGACGGACAAGCAGCTGTTGCTCGAGGCGCGCCGCGAGACCAAGTACTACGAAGATCAGTCGCAGGGTACGGCCATCTTCATCAGCATCATGGGCTTCATCATCACGCTGTTCTGCGCCACCGGCGCGACGCTCGGCGCGATGAACACCATGTTCGCGGCCGTGGCGCAGCGCAAGCGCGAGGTCGGCACGCTGCGCGCCCTGGGCTTCTCTCGCTTCGCCATCTTGTCGTCGTTCGTGCTGGAGTCCACGGTGCTGGCGCTGGTGGGCGGCTTCATCGGCTTGCTCGCGGCGCTGGCGCTCACGTTCACGCGCGTCTCGATGATGAACTTCCAGACCTTTCAGGAGATCTCGTTCTCTTTCGCGGCGACGCCCGGCATCTTGCTTGGCTCGCTGATCGCCGGCACCGGTATGGGCATCGTGGGTGGCTTTTTGCCAGCGCTCAAGGCCGCCCGCACCTCCCCGATCGAAGCGATGCGCGGCTGAGCCTCAGGCGCGCATGCGCTCGAGCTCTGCCGCCATGCGCGCCCTCACCAAGTCGCGCAGCGCGTGGCTATCCCCGCCCGTCTCGCTGGCGTAGACGGGCGGCAGGATGTGAACGTCTACGACCAGCGGCACGATGCGCGCGCGGTGCTTGGCGATCACCTCCTGCGTGCCGTCGATCACGAGCGGCACGATCGGAACGCCCGCGCGCGCTGCCAGCCAGAAAGCCCCACGATAAAACGGGATGAGCTGGCCGTCGGGTGAGCGCGTGCCCTCCGGGAACACGCATAGCGCTTGCCCGCTCCGCAGCATCCGCTCGCTCCGCCGCAGCATGCGGCGGATGCTGGGCAAGTGCCCACGCCTGAGCGCGACGTAGCCGTTGAGCCACATGTTCCAGCCCAGGAACGGCGCGTAGAAGTTCTCGATCTTGCTGACCCAGGCCAGGTCCAAGTACGTGCCGTAGACCGCCAGGATGTCGCACATCGATTGGTGGTTCACGACGTAGATGCAGCCGCTCACGCCACGCAGGTGCTCGCGCCCGCTGACGCGCACGCCGGCGAAGGGCGCCCAGGTCAGGTAGTGCGCGCCCCAGTAGGTCGTGTAGCGGCGCAGCCAGCGCCGCTTGGGATCCCACCAGAAGGTGAGCGCGAACAGCGCCAGCGCCGGCACGAACAGCACCGCGCACGTGACCATCAGGTACGGCCAGTACACGGCGTTGTAGAGCGCGAGGCCGACCGGCCCCAGCCGCGACTGCCGCCGCGCGCGCATCGCGTTCGAAGTCATGCTCTCGGGCTGCTCTCGGCCATCCATCCGACAGCTCGCACCCTACAACGGCTCTGCGCCATCCGCGCAAGCCCCAGAAATAACTAGGGTTTAAACGTGGACGCGGGCACGACGTTCGACACGGGCGGCACCTTGCGTAAGGCCGTCACGAGCGCGCGCCGGTCCTCCTCGGTCAAGCCGCTGTAGTAGGGCCAGGGCATGCCGTACAGCTTGCGGCCGGACTTGCCGACGCCCTCCGTGAGCACGCGCATCAGATCGTCGTCCGTGTAGGAGCCCACGCCGGTCGCCTGATCGCTCGTGATGTTGGGCGCGAAGAGGCTGCCCTTGCCTGCGATCGGAAACTCCGCGCCGCCGGCCAGCTCGCGACCCGCGATCGGCTCGCGTCGCTCGTTGAACGAGTCGTGACAGTCGTGACAGTTGCCCATCTTGAGCAGCCAGTTGCCGCGCGCCAGCTGATCGGAGGCGGGCGGCGGCGCAGGGGGCGGGCTCGTGACGGGCTCCGGCAAGCCCCGGATGAACATCGACACCGGGAACTTCACCTCCATCGGCTCCACCCGGTTCTTGATCGGAGGCAGCGAGCGCAGGTACGCGATGATGGCAAGCGCATCTTCGTCCGACAGCAGCTTGGCGTAGGTGCGGTACGGCATCATCGGGAACAGCGCGTGCCCGTCGCGTCCGATGCCTTCGCGGATGCCGCGCAGCAGCTCACCGTCCGTGAAATCACCAATGCCGGTCTCCTTGTCCGGCGTCAGGTTGGGCGCGCGCACCCGGCCGGGAAAGCCCGGGATTTCGCCGAAATCGCGGCCGGAGCCGGTCCGGCCCGGCACGATTGGCTCGCCCGGCTGCAGCTCGTCCACTTCCGAGTGGCAGCCCATGCAGACCGTCACGTGGTGCGCCAAGTAGCGGCCCCGTTCGATCGCCTCCACGGTGCTCGGCGCCTTCACGTCCGCCGGCGGCCGCACGTTCGGCGACAGGACGTAGAACTTCACGGCCACTGCCGCCACGATCAGCACGATCAAGGCGGCTAGGCCGAGCAGGATGCGTTTGACGATTTTCATGACTACTTCTCGGGGTTGAACCCACGCACGTAAGAGACGAGAAGGCTGGTTTGCGTCTCATCGAACAGGGCCGAAAAAGGCGGCATCGGCCCCTTGCCGTCGCGGATGGCCTTCCGCAAATCGGCGTCGGTGCGGCTCTCGTGGAACGCCGGATCGGCAAAGTTACGCGGCGCTGGCTGACCTTCGGCCGACGGCACGCCACCACGGCCGTCGCTGCCATGGCAGCGGGCGCACACGGAGTCGTACAGGTGCTTGGCCTCGGCTTGCGCGCTCTGCTCCGCCTCGGCTTTCTTACAGCCCGTCCCCAGGACCGCGAACGCGAACAGGGGCAGGATAGCGACGAGAGCTCGGGGGAAGCCGGCCATGGCGCCACATGTGCTGCATCACCCGCCCCACCGCAAGGCCCTACGACGCTCGCTCGAAATCGGACTATGCTCCGCTCGCCATGCGTATCCGCTCCGTGATTTCGACCGTCGCCCTGCTCTCCCTGGCCGCCTGCGAACAGAAACCGGCCGAGCCGATCGCCGAGCCCGCGACCGAGAAGCGCGCCGAGCCGAAGGCTGCGGCTACGCCAACCGCCGCCTCCAGCGCCGTCGCGACGGCCTCGGCAGCACCCGACGCCGATGATCCCAAGGCGATCCCCGCCCCTGCCGACGTGGCCACCCCGCCGGCGGACGCCAAGAAGACGGCTTCAGGCTTGGCCACCAAGGTGCTGACCGCCGGCAAGGGCACGGCGCGACCTCAGGACAACGACAAGGTCAAGGTGCACTACACAGGCTGGACGAGCGACGGCAAGATGTTCGACAGCTCCGTCGCCCGCGGCGAGCCCACGAGCTTCGGCGTGACGCAGGTGATCGCCGGCTGGACGGAGGCGCTCAAGCTGATGGTCGTCGGCGAGAAGCGGCGCCTGTGGATCCCGGCGAAGCTCGCCTACGGTGAGAAGGCCCGCCCCGGCTACCCCGCCGGTCAGCTCACCTTCGACGTGGAGCTGCTCGAGATCGTCAGCCCACCCGAGACGCCCAAGGACGTGGCGGCGCCCCCGGCGGACGCGAAGAAGACGGAATCAGGCCTCGCCTACAAGGTGCTCAAGAAAGGCACCGGCAAGACGCACCCCACCGCGACCAGCCGCGTCCGCGTGCACTACTCGGGCTGGACGAAGGACGGCAAGATGTTCGACAGCTCCGTCACCCGCGGCGAGCCGACCAGCTTTGGCCTCAACCAAGTGATCCCCGGCTGGACCGAGGGCGTGCAGCTGATGGTGGTGGGAGAGAAGACGCGCTTCTGGATCCCCGGCAAGCTCGCTTACGGCGACGAGCCCAAGCGCCCGGGAGCGCCTTCCGGGCAGCTCACCTTCGACGTGGAGCTGCTCGACATCCAGTGAGCTTCACGCTCGCAGGGAGCGACGCGACTGATCCTCCGGCAGGAGGTGTCCGTGCGCCAGCTCCAGCGGGACGATGCCCAGCCGCTCGATCAGCTGGCGGCTGTTGGTCGCGATCATGACGGTTATGGTCGAGTTGTCGCGGAAGCTCTCCAGGCGCTCGTAGACGAGGCGTCGCGTCGCGGAGTCCAGCCCGGCGTCAGGATCGTCGAAGTAGACGAAGTTCGGGTTGATAGCCAAAGCCCGCGCGATCGCGACGCGCTTGCGCACGCCCGCCGAGAGGTGCGCCGGGAGCGCGTGAAAATCCGCCGGCGACACGCGGAGCTCGGCCAGAGCCTCGCGGGCGCGCGCGGTCAAGTCCTCCTCGTCGACGCCGAACACGTCCGCGTGGTAGCGCAGCGCCAGGGTCACGTTGGCCAGCGCGCTCAGGTTGGAGAGCAGCCCGCCATGCGCGAACACGAAGCCGCGCCGCACGCCTTGTCGCATCAGCTCACTCGGCTTCTTGGCCGCCGCCAAGTGCCCGTCCAACCAGACGTGCCCCGACGTGGCGTTGAGTAAGCCCGCGCACAGGTAGAGCAGCGTGGACTTTCCGACCCCGTTCTCGCCGGTCACGATCAGGGTGCGCCCTGGCGGCACGTGCAGGTCCGTCTCGTGCAGCACCGGCAGCTGCCCGTAACGGAACGAAGCGTCCTCCAGCCACAAGCCGTCCTTCATGGCGCCGGGAGCGGTGGCCCAACGAGCCAGTAAAAGCCCACGGTGAGCGCGGTGCTGTAGACTACGCAGCCGAGCAAGCTCATCACCACGGCCCGGCTGGCTTGCTGCGGCACCTCGGTGGGCGAGCTCTTCACCTCTAGCCCGAAGTGACACGAGAGCCAGCCAACGATCGTACCAAGCCCGACGCCTTTGAGGAAGAACAGGGCCAAATCATGCGGCATTACCGAGCCGGCGACGCCCTGCTGAAAGGTGCTCAGGCTCGCGCCGGTCGAAACCACGCCGATCAGGAAGGCGGCGGTCAGGCTCACCATGCTGAAGTAAATCATCAGCGCGACGACGCTCACCACGCAGCCAACCATGCGCGGCAACACCACGTAGCGCATCGGATCGATGCCGAGCGACGATAGCGCCAGCACCTCGGAGTTGACCTTCATGTTGCCGAGCTCGGTCGCGATGGCGGTGCCGGAGCGGCCAGCGACGACGATGGCTGTGGTCAAGGGCGCCAGCTCGCGCAGCACGACTGCCACGAGGACGCGGCCGATCAGCTCCCCGTCCGCCGGCACCATCATGTTCGTCTGGATGATGATGCTCGCGCCGATCAACGAGGCGATCACGCTGACGAGCGCCAGCGCCTGAACGCCGGTGAACAGCACCTGCGTCATCATGATGGCGTGCGTCAGGCGACGCGCCGCCACGCCCGGCGCGAAGTCCGCCACCAGCGCGGCGCGTAAGGTGCCGAGCAGCGCGCCCAGCACGCTGATACCGTTGAGGGTGCTGCGACCAACGCGCTCCACCCAGCCCGCGCCGCCGCGGTCCGCGGAGGACCTCGGATCGTACGGCAGGGTGGAGCGCACGCCGCGTCAGCCCTTCAGCGCGGCCAGCCGCGCCTTGGCGTCTTCCAAGCCGTCGGTCTGCACGGCGCGCTCGTACATCTGCACGGCCTTCGGCTTCTCGTCTAGCTGCTCGTGGATTTGGCCCAGCCTGAAGAAGACCATGCTCTTCTTGATCGGGCCCTTTGCATCATCCAGCTTCTGCAGCAAGAGCGCGCGGTACATCTGCTGCGCCTTCTTGTAGTCGCCGACCTGGAAGGCGACATCGCCGAGCAGCGTGAGCACGTTCACGTTGCCGGGCTCGATGCGGAAGGCCTTGTCCAGCTCCTCGAGCGCCTTCTGCGTCTCGCCGTCGGCCAGGTAGGCTGCCGCCAAGCGACGGTGGATCTCGCCCAGCTCCTTGGTGCGCTTGGTGCCGAAGCTATCCACGATGCGCTGCAGCACCTCGGCCGCCGCCTTGCCGCGGCCGGAGGCGCTGTACTGCTCGCACAGCTCCAGCAAGATCTCGCGATCATCCGGCTTCAGCCGGCTGGCGCGCTCGAGCAGCTCCGCAGCCGCGACGTGGTCGCCCCGCTCCTTGCTCTGGATCTGCGCCGCCTGCTGCAAGATCTTGACCGCCTCTTCCGGCTTGGATGAGAGCTCGGCGT
>JAEYOT010000749.1 GCA_023411445.1 Pseudomonadota bacterium | reverse complement strand
AGAGAAGCGCGTGATCCCCGAGCACACGCGCAAGGTGCCGAAGCGGCGCAGCCCGAGCGACGACTGGCCTCGCGTGTACATCGAGCTCGTGCCGCCCGAGGTCGAACGCGAGGGGCTCGATGCCTTCGACGTCATCGGCCAAGAGTCACGCGGCGTGCTCGAGCGCCGACCTGCTTCGTGCGTGTTCGTCGAGGTCGTACGGAAAAAGTTCGTACGCAAGGCGGACAAGGGCGCTGCGGAGAAGAGCGTGTTCATCGCTGAGCCGCTTTCGCTGCCCATCGCCAAGGGCGTCGCTGGCCCAGGCCTGCTCGCCGAGACCATCGTCAAGCGCTGGTGCGATCATCAGCCGTTGCACCGGCAAGAAAGCATCTTCGAGCGCGATGGCCTCGACCTGGCTCGCTCCACGCTGTGCGAGTGGCACATGACCCTCGCGGCTCTTGCCGCGCCGCTCATTCAAGCCATGAAGATGGACGCTTTCCAGGCGCCGTACTTGTGCACCGATGCCACCGGGGTGCTCGTGCGGGCGCCGGAACGCTGCAAAAGTGGCCACTTCTGGGTGCTCGTAGCGCCTGAAAAGCGATGGCAGCGGTTGCCCCTTATCCGTCGAAGGCGCTGGACGTTTCTTCGCCCAGCCCATCCGGGCCGAGACGAGAAAGGTTCACGATGCTTCGAAAACTGTCTGGGTGCTTCATCCTTGCTTCCTTCGCCATGGCTAGCTGCGCCGCGGACGAGGACCCGTTCGAAGCCGCCTTGTACGACGACGACGGCGACAGGGACGAAGACGTCGGCTCCATCAGCGAATCGCTGGCCAAGGGGACGCCCGGCGCGGTCAACGGCGCGAAGGACTACTGCGACGACGCGGGCAATCAGTGCGCTCTAGGGGAAGGCGATTGCGATTCGCATGCGCAATGCGCACCCGGCTTGAGGTGTCTTCCGAACAACGGCATCAAATTTGGCTTCCCGGCGGACTACGACGTCTGCGCGCCAGCCCACTGCAACAACAAGGTCCAAGATGTTGCGATGGGGGAGACCGGGGTGGATGTCGGTGGGCCGTGTGGAAGTGCCCCGGCGGCGTGCAGCGGCGCGCCGGGGGACAAGAATTTCTGCGTCGGTTGTCTGTGTGCGTCCGGTCAGGGCGACTGTGACAGCGACGCCGAGTGCGCTCCTGGCCTGATCTGCGGCATCGACAATGGACCGAGCTTCGGCCTGCCTTCAGGCCATGATGTCTGCGTGCCTCCGCACTGCAAGAACGGCGTGCGTGACGCCGACAGCGGCGAGACCGGGGTCGACAAGGGCGGGCCGTGCGGCGCAGACCTCCCGAGCGCCACGCGCAACGTCTTCTTTTCGGAGTACGTAGAAGGTTCCAACAACAATCACCACCTCGAGATTTACAATGCGGGATCGCAGGCGCAGAGCTGCACCGTCCAGGTTTACTTCGAGGGCGCCACGGTCGCCGGCTCCACCATCGCGTTGAACGCGAGCGTTGCTCCTGGCGGCCTGTTCGTGCTCTGCCGCACAGGTGGAAGCGTGGCGAGCCCGCCGTGTCACCAGTTTTCGACGATCCTCACCTTCACGGGTGACGACGCCATTGTCCTAGAGTGCGGTGGAGAGGTGCAAGACATCATCGGCCAGATCGGCGTCGATCCCGGCACGCAGTGGGGGTCGGGTTTGGCTAGCACCATGGACAACACCTTGCGCCGCAAGTGCTCGGTGAAGGCCGGCGATCGAATCGGCAGCGACGTTTTTCTGCCCAGCACCGAGTGGGATGGCTTCGCGAACAACGACTTCACGAACTTGGGCGCTGGCAGCTGCCCCTGATCCGGCGCCGGCATCAGCGCGACGCCTTCTAAGCATCGGGGGGGAAGTGTAGCGGTATCGACACGGCCACCTTGCGGGCGGAGTTGCTCTAGGCGTGGCGCCGCTCGCGACAGGCGGGCCCTCGAGCCCATTTGAAGTGGTCGCCAGGTGGACGCGGAGGTGTGGGCTGGGGTACGGTGCCGCGTCTGTCAATGGTCGCGACCAAGAGCCGAATGTCGCCCGCCGAGGAAGCGGAGTTTTGGAGTAAACGCGGGCGCAAGGTGGGGCACACGGGTTGGAAGCAGCCCGTCATCTATGCTTTCGACCAACGACAGCGTCTACGGCTGGTCGAGCGTTGCTTGAGCGGCCTTGGGCTGCCGCGCGGCGCGCGCGTGCTGGATTTCGGTTGTGGGACGGGGGACTTCAGCCGCTTGCTCCTGCAGCAGGGGCACCAGGTATTCGGCTACGACCCGTACTTCGAGCCGACGCTGTCACATCCCCGTTTTAGGTACCTCAAACAGGTCAGTGAGCTCGAACGCTTGGAACCCGGTCTGGACCTGATTCTCAGCGTGACCGTGCTCGATCACGTGCTGGATGATGGGGAGCTCGCGGCGCTGCTGGAGCGCTTCCGGCACTTGGCCAGCTCCCGAGGAACCCTCGTGGCTCTGGAGTACGCGCCAGAGCGCGAGGCGCCGCCGCCAGCGCCGCACCAGGCGTATCGGTCCCTGGCCTCGTGGCGCCGGCTGCTCAATGGAGCTGGCTGGAGCTTGCAGCAGCAGCAATCCGTGGCGCACCCAAAGGAAGCGCCATCTCTCGCGTTTCAGCGTTATCACCGTAGCCTCGTTACTCGTGTGCTGAGCCGCGGTGTGGGCGCTCCCGTCATCGCACCTGCCGTGCGATGGGCGCTCGGGCTGAGAGCAGGCTTGTCTCTCGCCCGACATGCCTCCGCGCCTAGTGGCGAATCGCCGCTGAAGCTCTTGCTGTGCCGGACCGGAGGCGAGCCATGAGCCCTGACGTGCTGGTGCCTGACGGACTGAAGGCGATCACCAACATCTCCGAGCACAACTTTCTCATCAATGGACTAATCGTCGATTTCTTGCGGGCCTCCGGGAAGAGGTACGCTCGGGGCGTCCTGGCCGACATCGGCTGCGGCAAAAAGCCTTACCGCGCCCTGTTCGCGCCTTACGTCGAGCGTCACGTGGGCGTCGACATCAAGCAGAACGAGACCAACGACGTCGACGTGCTAGGCAGCGCCTACGAAACCCACCTGGATAGCGCTGCGTACGACACCATCTTGTGTACGGAGGTGCTGGAACATCTGGAGGAGCCCAACCGTGCTATCGCAGAGATGCGTCGCCTTCTCCGCCCGGGCGGTCACGTGATCTTGACTGTGCCGTTCTTCTGGCACATCCACGAAGCCCCGCGGGATTTCTACCGCTACAGCGAGTACGGCTTGCGGCACTTGTTCGAGAGCGGCGGCTTCGAGATTGTCGAGCTGCGCCCGCTGACGGGGTTTGTGGTGACGTTTACCCAGCTCGGCATTTACTACGTGCGTACCGCGTTTCCGCGAGCACGGTCGGCTTTGCGCGTGCCCTTTTACCTGGCCCAGCGCGCGGCCTCGTTCCTCAACGAACGCGACAACAGTCGCGGGTACACGTCCGTCTACGGGCTGGTGGCGCGGAGGCGCGATGACTGAGCTGCGGGTGCCACGCCTGACGTTTCTGCTCGGGATCCAGCGCTCTGGATCGACTTGGCTCACGAACATCCTGGACGCGCATGAGGACACGTGGGTGTTCATGGAGCCGTTCGCGCCGGACTACGGCATTTTTGCGGACTTCCCGGAGACAAGCCTGTTCTTGGAAGAGAGCTCGCCCGGCATCGAGCAAGTCTTGCGGGAAAAGATGCCCAAGCGCTTGCTGCACTACAAGCAAGGGGTTGCGCCTCAAACCATCTCCAGCGCGCGCTGGTTCCGGGCGCAGCGAGGCGTGCTGCAGCTCTTGCTCGAGCGTCGTCGCCTCCTGCCGAGAACAGTGGCCGCACGGCTGCGCAAGACGGAGCTGCTCAACTTGAATCGGATGGATGCCGACGCGCCCATCGTCGACAAGAGCGTGCAGCCGGAGACCTGGGTCATCAAGGAGCTGCGACTGGCTGGAAAGGTCAAGCTGCTGGCGAAGGCCTATCCCGAGGCACGCTTCGTGGCGCTGATTAGGCACCCCTGTGCCAACGTGCAGGCGATTGACGCATGGTTTCGTAAGGGCCGCCTGAAGGAGCTGCGGCGGGACCTCGACGGGTTCGTCGCCAAGCTCTCCGCGCAGGTGGTCGGCCAGGGCTACCAACGCGAGCTCGAGTTGTGTCGTCGAGGCGGTGAGCTCGAACGCATCGCGCTGTATTGGCGCGTGCATAACGAGGCGCTCCAGCGCTCGCTGGCAGACAACCCGAACGCGCTCGTCTTGACCTACGAAGAGCTGGCGTCGGCCCCTGAAGCCACCGCGCGTCGCGTGTTCGCTCACTGTGGCCTCTCAGCCTCGGAGACGGCGCTACGCTACGTGCGAAAGTCGTCGACCTCCGATGTGCAGCCTGGGAGCCCCATCACTACCGTGAGGGACTCGGCCAGCCACTACCGCGCGTGGGAGAAGAAGATCTCACCCGCGCTTCGCGAGCGGGCGCTGGAGGTCGTGAACGGTAGCTCGCTGCTGCCGCTGTTCGCTCCGTTTTACACTGCTTGAGCTGCAGGGAGGGCAGCCACGCCGCGGCTGGTCGCCCGCAAGCACTACCTGTGCACTAGGCCGAGTTGCTTCAGCTTGGTCACGATTTTTTCCAAGCTGGCTTCGGCCCCCTCCACGCTCGTTTCGATCGTCACTTCACTATTCAGGGGGGGCTCGTACGGGTCGTCGACTCCGGTGAAGCCCTGGATCTTGCCTGCACGAGCTTGCGCGTACATGCCCTTCACGTCCCGGCGCTCGCACACTTCCTGCGGGCACTTCACGTACACTTCCACGAAATTCTCGATCTCGCGTCGGACCTCGTCGCGAGTGTCACGGTAGGGGCTGACGGCCGCGACGATCACGGGCACGCCGTGCTTCGCTAGCAGGCCCGCGACGAAGCCGATGCGGCGTACGTTGGTATCGCGATCCTCTCGCGAGAAGCCGAGACCTTTCGAGAGGTGACGGCGCACCACGTCGCCATCGAAAATCTCGGGCTTGAGGCCACGATCGGCGAGGTAGCGCGCGAGCGCCAAGGCTAGCGTGGACTTGCCCGCGCAGGGCAGTCCCGTGAGCCAGACGACGTACCCGCGGTGTTCTGCTGCCACGAGCTACAGCCCGTAGACCTTGCTGCGATCACCCGGGACGCCACGGAGCGCGTCGCGGGTATCCAGCACGAGGTTGGCCTCACGGAGCAGGCGCTCACGATCCAACGCGCTGTGATCCGTGACGATGACCACTAGGTCGTACTCGGCGAAGCTGCTGTCCGGCGGGACAGCGGTCATCTCCACGCCCTCCTCGTTCACCGTGGTGACGAAGGGATCCATGATGGACACGTTCGCTCCGCGGCCCATCAGGCCATGGATCACCGCAAAGGCCGGTGACTCGCGCACGTCGCTCACGTCCTTCTTGTAAGCCACGCCATAGACGAGAACTTTCGATCCCCGGACGGCCTTGGCGCGATCGTTCAACGCGGTGGAGGCTCGCTCGAGCACGTAGTTTGGCATGCCGCTGTTGATGGTGTCCGCCAAGTCGATGAAGCGCGCCTGGTACTGCAGGGTCCTGAGCTTCCACGACAAGTACAGCGGGTCGATCGGGATACAGTGACCCCCGAGCCCCGGCCCCGGATAGAATGGCATGAAGCCGAACGGCTTGCTGGCGGCGGCGCGGATGACCTCGAACGGGTCGATACCGAGCTTGCGGCTCATGATCGCCACCTCGTTGACGAGACCGATATTGACGGCCCGGAACGTGTTTTCCAGGAGCTTGACCATCTCAGCAGCCTCGGTGGACGAGACCGGCACCAGCTTGTCGATGATGTGCGCGTACAGCGCCTGCACGACTTCGAGGCATTGGGGAGTGGCGCCGCCGATCACCTTGGGGGTGTTCTTGGTCTTGTACACCTGATTGCCGGGGTCCACGCGTTCCGGAGAGAACGCCACGAAGATGTCGCGGCCAAGGACCAAGCCCTTGTCGGTCAACTTGGGGACGACGACCTCGCTCGTGGTGCCGGGATAGGTGGTGGACTCCAGCACGACGAGCATCCCCGCGTGCTGATGCTCCGCGATGCCTTCCGTCGCGGAGATGATGAACCGCATGTCCGGGTCCTTCGTCTTGTTCAACGGCGTGGGAACGCAGACGATGACCGCGTCGGCTTCCTTGAGCACCGCGCGATCGGTCGTTGCATCCAGCTGGCCGGTCTTGACGTAGGGGGCGAGATCGCTGGTGGGGACGTCGGCGATGTAAGACTCACCCGCGTTCAGCAGGCGCACCTTCTCGGGATCATTGTCGAGCCCGGTGGTGCGGAAGCCTGCTTTTGCAAATTCCGCCACCAACGGTAGGCCGACGTAGCCGATCCCAATCACGACCACGTGCGCGCGTTTCGCGGCAATTTTAGCGAGAAGATCAGACATTTCCCTCAAGTCCTCAAAGGTTGCTTCGTTGCACAGCTCGTCTCAAGGTTCAAGCCCGACCCCCTTGTGGCTGTCGGGAGGCTATAGCGAAAGTTCATGTGCTAGGTGTACTGGCGACCCCGACGGGCAACGAGAGATGAGGCGCCGCCGCTCGCGCAGAACGCCCCGACTGAGGCGCCGTGTCGCCTGCAGCTGCTTGTAGCTTGAGCTGCGAGTGCGCGACCGCAGGTGGAGCGTGGCGGTGCTGCCCGCTGTAGACGACTGGAACGATAAGGTGCGCTGTTCGGGCGAATGGCTGTTTTCACAGGGAACTGGGCAGGGAGCGCGGCGTGCGTCCGCTCGACTTGGCGTGCCTTGGCGGCTCGACCACCTTGCCCGGTGCCCACATCTGCACGACCTGAGCGCACTGTACCGAGAGCCTTGCATTTCGGGTGCCGCAGACCCTCTGCCGGGCGGCGGGTCTATTCGCTGCTTGGGGCGGGTCGCTGGCGAGCGGGACCGGTTGTGCTGCCAGGGCGGGGTAGGGAGCGGGCCGACCGAGCTACCGACGGGGCAGTCGGCCCGCTCGTGGGCGGCAATGCTAAGAGGGGGCGCGTGGCTCGTCTCGTGTACATCGCGACTCACCCGGTTACGGCGTTCCGGTTGTTGGACGGACAGCTCCGCTTCATGCGTGAGGCCGGCTACGACGTTACGGTGATCACGGCGCCGGGAGCGCTGCTGGAGCGCGCGGCAGAGCGGGAAGGGGTCCGGGCGCTCGCGGTGCCGATGCGCCGAGAGATGTCGCTCGGAGCCGACGCTGTTTCGCTGGCGCGCCTCACCCGAGTCCTGCACCAGCTCAAGCCGGACATCGTCAACGCGGGCACGCCGAAGGGCGGGCTGCTAGGCGTGCTTGCGGCGCGAGCGAGTCGCGTGCCGATCGTCATCTACCACTTGCGCGGTCTGCGTTTCGAGGGGGCGCAGGGGGCGCCGCGGCTCGTGCTTGCTGCGTCCGAGCACGTGGCCGCTGGCGCGAGCCATCGCGTGTTCGTCAACAGCCAGAGCTTGCTTGAGCGCTTCGTCGCTCTTGGCTGCGCGCCGCGCGAGAAAGCTTGGGTGCCCCACCTGGGCAGCTCCAACGGCATCGATTTCGAGCG
>JAEYOT010000713.1 GCA_023411445.1 Pseudomonadota bacterium | reverse complement strand
CTCGATCACGACCGGGTGCCCGCTGCACGGCAGGTCCGCCCACCGGCGAGGCGGGAGCTGCTCGTGGCACGTGCCGCCAATTGCCAGGCAGGCAGCGCAGCGCGGCGTAAAGCGGCGCCTGAGCACGAGCACGAGCCGGGCATCAGCCGGCACGTCGTAGCCCTCGACCGGCTGTATACGCGCGCCCCCGCGCCCCTCCCAGCGGTGCTCGGCGACGATCCACCCTCGAAATCCGACAATCTGTGTGAGAATCTTCGTGCGCTGGCTCATCCTGGCAAACTCCCGTGGTCGTTGAACAACCTGAGAGAGCCACCGCAATTCGGCGGCGTCGATGAGCCAGCGCTTCAGCCTGTCAGGCAGCTATCCGCGCGAAATCTCCCGCCCCCACTTCCGACGAAGAGCGCATCTTTCAAGATGGGTTCCTTTCCAAGGTTCTATTCTTTTGCATACCCAGGAGTCCGGTGCGCCGGAGCATGAGACTCATGAACTCCAGCCTTCGGACGCGTCGCTGGGAGTTAGTCGCCGGGACGAACTTCAACGTTTGCGACAACCCGCCCCACGAATGGGAGACGAGGTTGCAATGTGAAAAACCTATTCTAATGCCGATGCAAGCCGAAGAAGCTCCTGCGCGAGCTCGCGCGCCTCTTCAGAATTTAGCTCGACCGGATCACCGTGTGGAGAAATGGCCTTGAGGTGGATGGAGCGCTCGTCCTCGGTCCATAGGGCGACCTGACCGTCCGCGAAAAGCGTCACGACGTTATCTGCAATCATGCTCATGATTACTTCTTTGGAAAGTGAGGGTTGCCATCCGATGGATTCACGACCTTCGTTTCCCGTTGGCCGCATGCCCGTGGGCGTGCGGCACAGCATGCGTGCTCTTCAATCCGGGATGCCCACGGGCTTCCGGCACCGCCGGGTATTGAGGGCGCGCGTCGATTTCATGAACTCCAACTCTCGGGTGCGCCGCTTGGGTTTCGCCACGGCGATGGAACCTCAACGGTTGCCACAACCCGCCCCACGAGCGGGGACGAGCTTTCGACGTAGAGGACGACAAGAAAGCGGTAACCGAGCGCCAGTTGGTACCGCGCCTGTTCGACGGCAACAGCGAGGAACCCATCAAACCACGCGGGATCTTCCTTCCAAGCTACTTCCGGAGTCAGAAGTTCGAGGACAAGGCCCGAAGCGTTGCCGATGTTGAGGTTAAAGCCGTCGCGGAGGGCGTCGAGGTTCCCGGCACGATCCTCGAGCTTGTAGCCGAATTGGTCTTCCCAGCTGAGATAGTCGCCTAGCTGCCGGCGCATGCCATGCACGCCAGCCGAGCAGTCGATCGTGTGCTTCGTATATCCATGTCTGGAGAGCCAACGCGAGCAATGCTCTCGTTCGTTTTCCGAGACTGCTCCCAGACCCGAATGGGCGAACGCCGACGTGACGTCAAATCGCAGCCACTGGATCTCTGTTTCTAGGAAGGCCGCACGCGGCCGTGCGAGTTGGACCACGAGGTCCCGGTCAAATTCAGCACCGTCCAGGCCCGCAACCTTTCCGCCTCCACGTTCGAAGGCTGACACTTGGGCACTAACCGCTTGAAGAGCGAGCAATAGCGCTTGCAGCGTGTCTCTGGCTACGACAACACCGCTGGCCTCAGCCAAGCCTTCGATCCAGAAGGTGCATCGCGCCTCACGCTCGTTAACTTGATAGGGGTGCTCGACCGAGATTCGGCCACGCACTTCGCGGCCGTCGGCATACATGAGTCGTATCTGACATTCAGCCATCGGGCTTGGTTCCATCGCGCCTCTGCTTCTGATTCACTTTAACTTCACAAAGGACCCGTAGTGGTCAGGTGTGTAGTGTATGTCGCCGCCACTGCCGGTCACGATTCTTTGCGGGCCGGGTCCGGACACGCCGGGGGTTGGATGCACTGGAGTTGCCCCGGGTCGGACCGGACCCAGTCATGATGCCAGTTGAGCGTTCCTGAATTCAACAGGTGAAAGCATGCGCAAGCCTTTGTGCGGGCGCACACGGTTGTAGTCGTCAAACCAAGCAGGCAAGTTGCGCAGCACGTCGGCAGCGGTCCAGAGGTCCGCCAGGTAAACGTAGTCGCGCTTGAAGCTTTTGACGAAGGACTCGGCCATACCGTTGCTCTCGGGCGAGTACGGCGGCGTGGTGCACATCTCGAAGCCGATTTCGGCTCCAAACGTGCGAGTTTCGTCGGACGTGAAGATGCTGCCGTTGTCGGAAAGCCACTCGATGGCGCTCGGCAGGCGCCGCGTGCCGATGCCAAAGCGATGCTCGATGGCCTGCACCATCATGTCGCGCACGTGCTCGCCGCAGAGCGGCCCAGACGTCGCCACGAAGCCGGTCACCTCACGGTCGCAGCTGTCGAGCACGAAAGCGACCTGGACGCGCTCGCCGCTCCAGCAGCGGATTTCGAAGCCGTCCGAGCACCAGCGCAGGTTTGGCTTCAACGTGATGATCACGCCGTCGTGCTTCCTGCCGCGCCCGTCGCCCGTGCAGCGCTCCAACAGCAGCTTGTTGCGCTTCATGATGCGGTAGATGCGCTTGGGGTTCACCCGTTCGGACAGCTCGCGGTTCAGCAGCGCCGTGACGCGGCGGTAGCCGTAGCTCGGACGAGCACCTACGAGCTCGCGGATGCGGCCGAGCAAGGCCGCGTTCTGGCCCGTTTCCTGGGCCTCTGTCGCTTCGGCCACTGGTGGCGCCGCCACGGGCTCCTGTCGCGCTTTCCGGAGCTGCTCGATCAGGTTGGAGCGAGCCACGCCGAGCGTCCTGACGATGGCCTTCACCGGAAATCGTCCTTCTTCGGCAATCTGTCGGGCGAGACCAGTTTTTTTTCCCGGATGATCTCCACCGCCTCCTTCAGGATTTCGTTCTCCTGCGTCTTGCGGCCCAGCAGGCGCTCCAGCTCCCGAATCTGCGCCTTGAGCTGCTTCACCTCCGACGCCGGCACCAGCGGCTCTTCGGCGGCCAGCCCCGTCGTCGCCCCTGCCTCCATCGCCTTGCGCCAGCCGAAGAGCAGGCTCGGCGACACGCCGTAGCGTCGAGCCACCGTCGACATGCTCTCTCCTGGCTTTTCTGCCTCGTCGAGCAGCCGGCGTTTCTCCTCCGCACTGTACCGCCGACGCGGGCGTTTCACGTCGTTGCGGGACTCATTTCCATCGTTGTTGTGCGCCATCTCGGGCCCTTTCCGACTTTACTCGTAGGGGTCCGGTTTCGACAGGGGGCTACGTCACCTCGATGGTTGCGCGATACCCGTGATCGGACGCGGTGCGCTCATCAAGAACAAGCGCGCCGCCGCACGACCTCAAGACATCGCCGACGTGAAAGCGCTCGGCGACGAGTAGCGGCGACCGGGGCCGGAGCGCACAAACGAAAACCGCGGAGCCAGCCTTCGCGAGACCTACGTCGCCCGCGGAGTTGCTGCCGCTCGTGTTCCTGACCGAAAATGCAGAAACGCCCTCCGAGGGTTACCAGGGAGGGCGCTATCCACGTTCGGTTGCGCGGGGAGGATTTGAACCTCCGACCTTCGGGTTATGAGCCCGACGAGCTACCAGGCTGCTCCACCGCGCGTCAGTGAGGAGGCGTAACGTAGTCACAGAGCGCGCAGAGTCAAGGAGATATGGCGGAATCGTTTCCGTGCGCCAAACCTGCGGAAATGGTGCTTGAACAGGCGTCCGGATCGCGGCCACGGGGCCGCAAGAAGGTGCGGGCGACGCCAACGGCGTTGGCGGGGCGCGTTGAGCCATCAGCCGGCATGCGCCCGGTGTGCGCGCGTGAAGCGCCGGCCGAGTGGCGGAAGGCGGTGGCGTGGCGCGTGCTAGGGACGAGGCATGAAGTGGGCCTCGGGTGCTGGCGTGAAGTGGTTACTGGTCGGGCTCGGGCTAGCGACAACGAGCTGTGCCGGGGCGATCGGAGCTGGGGCGGCGGCCGTGGTGGTGGGGGCCGGCGTGCTGGCCATGACTTGCTATGACCGGGTGGCCGTCACGGTGGTGGAT
>JAEYOT010000708.1 GCA_023411445.1 Pseudomonadota bacterium | reverse complement strand
CGCTAGCACTGCCGCCTTGAGCCGTGCCAGCCGTGCCACCGCTGCTGCTGCCGCTGGCTTGCGGCGCGGTGCCGGCCGCGCCGCCCGCGTCCTCAGGCAGCATGCCGGAGCCCCCGCTGGAGCACGCCGCGCTCAGCGCAGCGAGCGAAACCAACCCCACCAGGCGCGACCTAGACGTAAGCACGGCGTGTGTCATGGCGAACGTCAGGGGACATTACGCGCCGCCGCTTTCACTGTCTAGAATTTTTGGGCCCACAAAGTCACTATTTGGAATTTTTATTCCCATCTCAGAATGTAGGGCAATCAGGCTGCAAAGCCACTCTGTCACTGTCCGGAGTGATGCTCGATGAGTCGGCGAGCGATAGTGAATGTTTGCGGTGAGCCTGCGTGCTCGACAGGTTCGTTGCGCGTCAAAAGCGCAGCTTTTGCCGTGAATGTGCGGGGGCCGTGGCCAGGCGCCGGGCTTGAGGCTAGCTTGCGCCCCGTTTCCCAGCCGCCCGCATGACTGACGCGCCCCGATACGTGATCGACGCTCGCTACGTCGAGCCAAAGCCGAGCGGAATCGGGCGCTACGTCGAGGCGCTGGTGGAGCGCCTGCCTCCGCTCGCCCCCAAGGCGCACTTCCACCTATGGACTCACCCGGCGCGTCCCCGTCCGGTCTCGTTCGAGAACGTGAGCTGTAGCCCGGTCTCGGCGCCCTCGGATGGCTTGCGCACGCTGCTCGTCCCCAGTCGCTTGGGCGAGCTCCGCCCGCGAGATGTCTTGCACCTACCGTTCAGCTTGCTGGGACGAGGGCTGCGCTGCGCCACCGTCGTCACCATCCACGACTTGATGTGGCTGGAGCAGCCCGAGCTGGTCGAAGGTCGCCCCTTGATGCGGCGAGTGAGGCAGCAATATTACCGGCGCGGCATGCGCTGGGCGATGCGCCACGCCACCCGCATCATCGCGGTGTCGGAGGCCACGGCCAGCCGAATCCGCGCCGTGGAGCCTGGGAGCGCAGACCGCATTCGCGTCACCCACAACGCCGCGAGCGCCGCGTTCTCTCCGGCTACCGACCTGCAAGAAGCAGCGCGAGCCGCGAGCGCGGTGCTGGGCACGAACGCCCCTTATTACTTGGTGGTCGGCAAGAGTGAGCCGTACAAGGGTCACGAAGTGGCCGTGCGCGCCTTCGCGCGGGCAGCGCAAGGCGAGGAGCTCCTGGTGCTGATTCAGCGGGCTGGCAGCAGCTCAGGGCTGCGTCGCTTGGCCGATCAGCTCGGGATCGCGCAGCGCGTCCGGCTGCTGCAGGCCGTGACCGAGGGAGAGCTGGTCGCGCTCTTGCGCGGCGCGCGCGCTCTCTTACAGCCATCCGTCATTGAAGGCTTCGGCATCCCGGCGCTGGAGGCGATGGCCTGCGGCTGCCCCGTGATCGGCAGCGACACGCCGGCGCTGGTCGAGGTGATGGGCGGAGCTGGCCTCAACGCGGCCGTGGGCGACGACCAGGCCATGGCTCAGGCGCTGCAGCGGCTGCGCCAAGCCAACCTGCGCGACGAGCTACGCCAGCGCGGCTTGGCGCGCGCGGCGACGTTCAGCTGGGAGCGCACGGCCGAGGCCACGCTCGGCGTTTACCGCGAGGCTGCCGCCGTGGGCGGAGAGACGGGCAACGGATGATCGACGTTCTGATAGACATGACGGCCTTGAATACCGGCTCGCGCGAGCGCGGTATCGGCCGCTACGTGCGCAGCCTGTGCCTGGCGCTGGCAGACCGCGACAGCTGGCTGCACAAGTACCCGAGCTTGCCCGGCGCGGAGCTGTCGCTGTGCGGGCTCACGCGTCACTTCGGCCAGCTCGAGGGCGCGCTGGATGCGAGCCTGCGCTTTGGCGGGGACTACAGCATCAAGACCAACAGCTTGCGCTACCAGCGCCACAAGCTGGAGCGACGGCTGTTCATGGGCGGCCTACTGCGACGTAGCCAGAGCCGGCTCGTGCACTTGCCGGATCCGCCCGGCACGCCGCTGGACCGTCGGCAGCGGCGCATCGTGACCTGCCACGACCTGATCCCGCTGGTACTGGCAAAGGACTACTTGTCGCCGCTGCCCGGCGCGCGTGCGCTGCAACGCGCCCGCGATCAGGCGCGCTACAAGACCGCCGCGCGCGTGATCGCGATCAGCGCTGCGACGCGTCGTGATCTGATCGAGCAGTTGGGGATATCACCGGAGCGGATCGACGTCGTGCACCACGGCGTCGATCACGCACGCTTCACGGCCGAGGAGCAGCCGGGCGAGCGCGAGCGCCTGCGCCAGGAGCTAGGCCTGGCAGAGCCGTACCTGCTCTATATGGGCGCGGGCGACGTGCGCAAGAACCTGCCGCTGTTCGTGCGCGCCTACGCCCGCAGCGGCGTCGCCGCCGACGTGCGGCTGGTGATGGCGGGTCCGCTGTCACAGCGCGAGCGCGCAGAGCTCACGCGCTTGGCCGAGCAGGGCGGCGTGGCCCAGCGCCTGGATCTGCTCGGGTACGTCGACGACGCGCTGCTGGCGCCGCTGTACCGTCAGTCCTTGGCCCACGTCTTCCCCTCTTCTTACGAGGGCTTTGGCCTCACGGTGCTGGAGGCGATGGCATGCGGAGCGCCAACGCTGACGACCGCCTTCTCCTCGCTCGGCGAGGTGGCAGGAGACGCCGCGCTCACGCTCGGCGAGCTGGAGCTGGATAGCTTCGCGCAGGCGCTCGGCAAGCTCGTGTCCGACGCGGCGCTGCGCGACGATCTCAAGCGCCGTGGCCTCGCGCGCGCACGAAGCTTCACCTGGGAGCGTTGTGCCGCTCAGACGCTCGGCTGCTACCAGCGCGCCTTGATGGAGGAGCCATGA
>JAEYOT010000695.1 GCA_023411445.1 Pseudomonadota bacterium | reverse complement strand
GCTGCAGCCGGAGCTGCTGCCGGTGCGGGCGTGGCCGCCTTGGGCGCTGCAGCCGGGGCTGCTGCTGCCGGCTTGGGCGCGTCGACCTTGATGAACTTCAAGGTCATGCGATCGCTCTCGCCGATCGCTAGGTACTTGTCGCGGTCCTTCTCGCCCTCTCGCAGCGTGGGCGGCAGCGACCAGACGCCTTCCGGGTGATCCTTCGTGTCCTTGGGGTTGGCGTTGATCTCGGACTTGCTGGCGAGCTTGAAGCCGGCGGCCTCGATCTGCTCGATCACGAACGCCTCCGGCAGGTAGCCGAGCTTGCTCGTCTCGTCCGGGCTCTTGCCGGCCGCTGCGCGGTGCTGCTCGATGCCGAGCACGCCCTTCGGCTTCAGAGCGCGGTGAAACTCCGCCAGCCACTGCG
The DNA here is from genome assembly GCA_023411445.1 of Pseudomonadota bacterium. GTDB lineage: Bacteria > Myxococcota_A > Polyangia > Polyangiales > Polyangiaceae > PMG-095. Next base: position 5,794 of record JAEYOT010000695.1, on the reverse strand, counting down.
GCAGCACCTTGTTGTTGTACATGCCGTGCAGGCTGCGCATGACGAGCACGGCGTCCAGCTTGCCCTCGAGCGGGAGCTTCGGCTCCTTGCCGTCGACGACGATTGGCTCCACTTTGCCGTACACCTCCGGCAGCTTCTCCAAGAAGTACTTGGTGCGCAGGCCGTAGAGCGTGGGACGCAGCTCGCGCGAGGCGTTGGGGTCCGTCATCGTCACGTATAGCTTGCCGTTCTTGGCGAGCGTCGGCGCCAGCAGCTCCGTGAACCAGCCTTCGCCCGGGCCGTATTCGAGCACGGTCTGATTCGGCTTGATGCCAAACGCCTCGAGCGTTTCTTGCGGGTGGCGCTGTGCGTCGCGCTCCTTGTGACCCGGCGCGCGATGCGGACCAGCCAGCGCGGCCGTCAGCGCTGCTTTGAGCGTGGGGTAGGCCTTCTCGGCGAGGGCGGCGCTGGCCTTCTTCACCTCGGGGGTGAGGCGCGCGAGCTCTGCTTGGTGCTCTTGCTCGAGCTTGGCGAAGTCTTCCTCCAACTTCTTCTTCTCGGCCGCCGCCTTCAGCTCTTCGGCCGTGGGAGCAGGAGGAGCGACGGGCTCGGGCGGCGGCGGCGGCGGGGCCGCTACGGCAATGCCAGGCTCGGCCAGCGGCTGCGGAGCTTCCGCCGGTTCCCCGGGGCCTCCACAGGCGACAGCAAACAAAGACAACCCGACGAGCCCAGAAGAGTACTTACGCATGCGCTCGACATACCGGCGTCTGCCGCGCTGCACAACCCCCGACCGGCGCCAGATGTCGTGTGCAATCTTTGATGCAGCGTGGAATGAAATCGCGCCAGCCTGGTTTATCGTCCAGCCGGTGCTCGCCCAGGGCGTTCCAGCCCGCTGTTAGCGAGACATTTTGGAGCGCCCTCGCTGGTCACGTCGCGATGTTGGTACGACCATTGCAGCTCAAAGGGTATGTCCCTGCGGGCGGGCAAACGCAACTACGGCTTCGATGCTCGAGTGGACTTGAGCGATCCGCTCTCCATTCGCCACTTCACCAGAGCGCTGGGCTGCACCGAGCGCGAGCTGCGGGACGCGGTGTCAGAGCTGGGACCCACGCGTGCGGCGCTGCGCGCCCGCTTTCGACCCGTGGCCATGACTCGAGGCCGGGCGCGGAGGCCGCGCGGCGCCGGCGTCAACGGTGAAATGGAGCTACGGACCAACGTAAGCTAACTCGTCGGCGAATGGATCGGAAACGTCGTTGAAGCGTCATGTCAGCCGTGGCGACCTGCTCCTGACATGTCCCGTTGATCCGTCGAATGGTTTGACATCCAAGCATCTGCGTGAAAGCGTCGGCAGCGGCTTCGTCGCCACGCATGACGCCACCACCTGCATCGCCTGCACGGCAGTCGCTCGCGGCTCGTTGGGTGTTGCGTCTCCAACGCTTGCAGCTGCGCTGGGTTCCGACGGAGCCACAGCGCTTGTTCGCGTTGACGGTAGCGGTCGGCGTCGCCTGTGGGCTGGCGGCCGTGGCCTTTCACTTTTCGATCAGCTTCGCTGAATCGCTGCTGTGCGAGCGCGCGCTGCGCGCTTCCGGCCGCTCGTGGATGGTCTGGGGCGTGCTCTCCCCGGCGCTGGGAGGCGTCGCGGCGGGGCTACTGCTGAAGTACGTCGTGCCCGGCGCGCGAGGCAGCGGTGTGCCCCAGGTCAAGGCTGCCTACGCCGGGCGCACCGCGCCGGTGCCGCTCAAGGATGCGATCGGCAAGCTGTTCATCGCGAGCATGCAGATCGGATCCGGCGCGTCGCTCGGTCGTGAGGGACCCACGGTGCAGATCTGTACCGGCATCGCCGGAGCCCTGGGCCGCCTGGCGCGGCTGGGGCCGACGAACCTGCGTCGCCTGACGCCGGTGGGCGCGGCCGCCGGCATCGCGGCCGCCTTCAACGCTCCCATCGCGGCCGTGACCTTCACGATCGAAGAAGTCGTTGGGGATCTGGATCAGACGGTGCTCTCCGGCGTGATCGTAGCAGCGGCCATCGCCGCGGTGATCGAGCGCAGCATCCTCGGGACGCACCCCGTCTTCTCCGTGCCGGAGGTGTATGGATTGGCCGACGCTCGCTCGCTGCTCGTGTACGCCGCCCTGGGTGTCACGGCCGGCCTAGCCTCGGTCGCGTTCACGGAGCTGTTGCTGTGGACGCGCCTCAGGTTTCGCGCGCAGACGGGCTTGCCCGTGTGGCTGCAGCCCGGAGTGGGCGGGCTCTTCACCGGAGCCATCACGGTGGCCGTGCTCTACTTCATCGGCATCGGCGGTATCAACGGCGCGGGGTATCACGTGATCGAGGCATCGCTCTCGAGCCACCTCCCGCTGGCCGCGTTGCTCGTGCTTGGCTGCGCCAAGCTGGTGGCGACGGTGATTTCGTACTCGAGCGGTGGCGCTGGAGGAATCTTTGCGCCTTCGCTCTTCATCGGCGCGATGCTGGGCGGCGTGTTCGGCTCGCTGGATCGCTACCTGTTTCAGCACGGGGAAGGGGCGCTCGGTGCTTTCGCGCTCGTCGGCATGGGCGCCACCTTCTGCGGCACCATCCGAGCTCCCATTACCAGCGTGCTCATCATCGTGGAGCTGACGTCGGGCTACGGACTGATCCTGCCGCTCATGCTCGCCAACATGAGCGCGTACGCGGTCGCGCGGTCCCTGCGGCCGACGCCCATCTATGAGGCGCTGCTGGAGCAGGACGGGATCCGGCTCCAGCCGCGCTTCCACACGCAGCCGCTCGAGCACGTGCTGCTCGGCTCGCTCGCCATCGCGAGCGCCGAGCGACCGGCGCTCTCCGGCTCCGACCTGGCCGCAGAGCTACTGCGCGGGCCGCTCCCGCCCGATGCGCACGTCTATCCCATCGTGGACGCGATGGGCGCTCACATCGGCCTGGTCTGCCGCGAAGATTTGGCTCTGTTGCAGGGCGACGCGCGGCTCGCGCGCCTGGTGACGGCATCCGACATCATGCGACCGTTCGTCTCGGTTCGGCCGACGGACACCCTGCGCCAGGCTTGGGAGATCATGCGCGCCCAGGGCCTGCCTGAGCTACCGGTCGTCGAAGGCGGCGTCCTCACGGGCTACGTGGACGAGACGACGATCGCCCGCTCTTTTCTCGCCCCCAGCGACGCTCCGCGCGCCCATTGAGGTCTACGGCTTGCACACGTCCGCAGCGTTGCAGGCGCAGCCGCGCGCCTTCTGACAATTGAAGATCTGCGAAGTACACCAGTTGCCACAGGCGCTCCCGGTCGTGCACACCCGGCAGCACTGGGCGCGCGGGATGCACGCCTTCGGACGCTCCAGCGCGTTCTTCGCTGCGCTCTCCGTACGGACGGTGCTGCCGAGCAGCACGATGCTCAAGGCGGTGGTCCACTGCGGCAGCCGCATGAGCTGAGCGTTTAACGCATGCCTGGCTGGATGCAACGATCCGCGCAGGGTGCGCCGTTCTGGCACAGTGCTCACTCGTTGGAGGTCCAAGCATTGGAAATAGCCTGGCGCAATCGACGCGCGGCAGCCGCTGCTGAGCGCTGTTTTTGCCTGATCTGTCGCGCGCTGTCGGCCCACCGGGCCAGCGCTGGCGCGGCGCGCCGTACACGGGCGCTCGGGCACGAGGATTGCTCCCTGCTATCACATGTCGGATCGTGAGGCCCTGGTCGGCGAGCACGCGGAAGAGCTGCGCTACCTGATCCAGGGGTGCTTGACCTCCGTTGGGTATCGCGCCTCGGGAGCGTCGACGGCGGACGAGCTGGCGCGGGCCGTGTACCACCCGGGGTACCTCAGCGCGCGCACGGCGCTGCTCGTCTTGAACGCTTCCTGGTACCGGCACTGCGCGCTCGCGCTCGCGGTGGCTGCGACTCAACGGCGTGAGCTGGAGCTGGGGCGACTGAAGCTGGTGCTGATCCACGAGTGGGGGACGCTCGGTACGCTGGAGCAGCCACAGCTGGAGCACTGCGAGCTGATCGCCATGCTGGAGAAGCCGTTCCCGCTGGGGGACTTGGAGCAGATCGCTGCGCTGGAGCTGGCCAGGGTCGCCTGAGGGCTGACGCATTTCGCCCGGCGGCATTCTCCAGAATCCAATGCGCCGAGCCGCGGCTCAGGGGATGCAGATGCCGTAGCCGCCTGGGAAGTCCCACGCGCCATTGTCGCACTTGTCGCAGCTCGTGCTTTCCGGCGCTTCGGGCGACGGGTCGCAGTACTCCTGGCAGTGGGCGGTAGGGTCTCCCTGGACTTTTACGCAGACCAGGCCCTTCACGCAGTCAGTCGCGTAGGTGCACGGCGCGTCGAGCCCGATCGCGCCGGGGACGCGACAAGAAGGCGCCTCGACACCGGTGCAAGCCCTGCCTTCTTCGCAGTCTTGAGCGAGCGGATCGCAGCTGCCACCAGAGCCCGGATAACAGACGGCGCCCAGCTCCTGACTGCCGTCCGCGTTCGAGATGGTGCTGAAGCCGCCGGGGCAGAGGGTGGCGCAGGCGTCAGGCGCCGTGGCGTCCTTCGCATCACAGTACGGCGTGCAGACGGCCTCGGTGAAGTCGGGCGGGAGGCTGCCGCACACGAAGCCCGCCTTGCAATCGGAGTCGCGCTCGCAGGCTTGGCCCTTGTCGGCCATGCCGGGCTTGGCGCAGTAGAGGTGGGACAGACCGTAGCAAGCCATGCCCTCCGCGCAGTCCTGCTGCTCCGGGCTACACGTGATGTACGGCGGGAGCTCGTACTCGTCTGGCGGCGTCTGCGGTGGGTGCCGCTCGCCGAGCTTGCAGGTCATGGTCGCGCGGTTGCCGGTCAGCTCGGCGAACGAAGGCGACTCGCTGGACGGCTGCTCACCGCCGAAGATGGCCGCCACGTCGGCGACGCGATCCAGGTACTCCTGGGTCGCCGGGGCCGCCGTGATCAGCACCATCGCTGCCTTGAAATGCCGCTTGTCCTCGGGCAAGAGCGGCACCGTCCCGTGCCGCTCGATGATCTGCGAGAGCGAAATTTCCGACACCCCCGTGCCTTCCAGCGTGATCATGCCGGCTTCATCGGTCATGAGCGAGTCGAACGGAAAGTCCGCGCCGTCGATCCGTAGCAGCGACTGCGGCGCTTCCGCCGCCGGCAGCAGGCCCATCAGGTACAGCTCCATCGGGCCGTACGGCAGGGATGTTTTCGAGACCGTGTTGGGGAAGAAACGCGCGACCTTGTAGCGGTAGCGGCCGGCTTCGTTGGGCGTGCAGCCCGGCGGCTTGGCGCCAGCAGGCGTCTCACACTGCAGCGTCGCTGCGTCGAAGCCACCCAGCTGCCCATTGGCGCTCACCATGCCCCAATGGCCGGAGAACACCGAGTCAACGTCCTTGCCGAAGCCAAACTCGGGCGCCAGCTCGACACCGTAGTAGTGAGCGAGCTCATGGGCCAGCGGCGGAAAGGAGGTACGGTCTGGCAGCTGGATCGCGATGGTGCTGCGGAGCCGCGCGGGGCCGAGGCCGCTGGTATAGGGCTGCTCTTTGCCGGTGCCCGGCATGGGCGGGCGGTTCACGGGGCCGTGAAGGCCGCGCACGCTGGTGTTCAGCCCGTGGTCGGTAAAGAAGTAGATGAAGTCGTAGTCGTCGCCGTAGTGCGTGTAGAAAAGCTTGAGCGGCAGCGCCAAGCTCAGCTGGCCCGAGCCGCCCAGGAACGGGTCCGCGTCCAGCAGGTAGTCGTCCAGCGCTTTGGCGGCTTGGGCGTTCACTAGGTTGACGATGCCTCGGTACTCGCGGCCCGCGCCGTCGGGCAAGAGCCCGGGATCCGGCGCGCCCGCGGAGCCTGCGCCACCCGCGCCACCGCC
>JAEYOT010000650.1 GCA_023411445.1 Pseudomonadota bacterium | reverse complement strand
GGCTGAAGCCAAGCCGGCTGAGGCCAAGCCGGCTGAGGCCAAGCCGACAGCTCCGGCCGAGAGCACCGCTCCTCCCTTCGACCGCAACGCGGCCGTCGCCGCGCTCACCGCCGCCGCTGGCAGCGCTCAGAGCTGCAAGACGCCGGACGGTCCCACCGGCTCGGGCAAGGTGTCGATCACCTTCATGCCGAGCGGCCGCGCCACCAACACGCAGGTGTCCGGCGATCTCGCCGGCACGGCCGTCGGCGGTTGCGTCGCGCGCGTGTTCCGCTCCGCCAAGGTGCCGCCCTTCTCGGGCGACGCAGTGACGGTCTCCAAGTCCTTCACCGTGCAGTGACGGCGCTCAGGGGTGCACGTAGATGAGCGTGCCTTCTTCGAAGCCGTTCTTCACGGAGTAGGCGCCGTGCCAGTGCTCCGGCACTTGCGGGCCCGTCCAGAAGAAGACGTAGCGCGCGTCCACCGGCGAGAGGTTGATGCAGCCATGTGAGCGCGCGCGCCCGAAGTCGTCATGCCAATAGGCAGCGTGCAGCGCATAGCCACCCTTGAAGTACTGCACCCAGGGCACGTCACGGAGCTCGAACTCCTGATCGGCCGCGTCCGAGTCCATGGTGGTGGTGACGTGCTTTTGATAGACGCGAAATTGCCCCGTGGGGGTGCTCAGCGTCTTGGCCGGATCGCCTAAGCCGTCCCGCCCCGTCGACACGAGCGTCACGTACACGGGCTGCGCGCCCTCGTAGAGCACGAGCACCTGATTCTGGATCGACACGTCGATCCATTTGGTGTTGCCGCGCGCCCAGCCGGGCAGCTTGCTGCTCTTGACGGCGGTTTTGAGCTGCTTGCTCGGTAGCCAGCGGCCATCACGCGTCTCCACCATGCGCTGGCCGCGTAGCTCTTTGACCGAGCCGGTGAGCGCTACGAGCGAACGACCGACGACGGGCTCTGCGTCGACCAGCTTGCCATTCTCCAAGCGGTAGCCCTTAACGCCCTCCTTGCGGGCGAACGCGACGGGCAGGCCGATGTTCTTGATCTCGTAGCCGTGAAAGGGCGAGCCGGAGTCCGCCTTCAGCTTGTCCGCTGGGATCAGGCGCGCGTCGGTGGAGATGGCGAAGCGGCGATTTTGCGCCTCTTCGCCGGCTACGAAGGTGCCGATCAGCGAGACGCCGGCGTGCCGCTTCACGCGGTTGGACATGACGGCGTAGCTCGGCACCTTGAAGCTCGAGACGTTCGGGATCTTGCGACCGCCCTCCAGCCACCACGGCACCTTGTCGTCGCCGTTGCCGCCGAAGCGTTCGCTCAGGCCGAGCGGCTTGGCGTGCTCGGGGATGCCGCCAATCGCGATGCCGCGCTCGTCGAGCGGCACGTCGTTGGCGCCGACGTCTAGCTCGTCCCATTTGTGGTGCAGCTTGGCGTGGTTGCGCAGGTGCCGCTCGAGCCGCATCTCGTACTGAAACTGCTCGTCTTTCGTGGGAATCTTCATGTACGACGGCGCGATCGCGCGCACGAACGCGTACGGGTACGGCATGGGTTTGCTGCGATCTGGCTCGACGTTGATCGCGCGCACCAGCGGGTGGTCGAGCTTGATCGTCGCGTTGGTGCCGACACACACGAAGCCGAGCGGACGCACGGCGTACCAGCCCTCGGGACAGCCTTCCTTCGACACGGGCGCCGCGGAGCGCGCCACCTTGGCGCCGAGCCTGAGGTAGCCCACGACCTCGGCCTTGGGGTCAGGCCTGGAGTAGACCGCCGTCTGCATGGAGATCGGCGCGAGCTGCGGGCCGTCGGCCGGCGGCACCGGCACGTGTGACCAGTCGTCCGCCGGCGGTGCGGTGATACCGCCGTTTTCCGGTTTGAGCCGCATCGCGGCGGGCGGCTTGCTCGAAAGCCAGCTGTTGCCCTCGCAGCCGCCCGTCACCGTCGCCAAAATGGCCAGCGCGGAAGCGAGCACCGCCCGGTTGAGCGGAAGGCCGGGCCGAGCGGGCCGAGCCAGTGAGCGAGCGGGGGGCTCCGGCGACGTCATCCCTTGCCCATGCCAAAACCCGCTGGGGTGGCCAAGAAAGCGGCAGAAACTCTTGCGCTACAGACCGCAACGCGGAAGGCTGCGCCAGCCCCCAAGCCCTGAAGAGTCGACAGGAAGATCAGAGCGAGAACCCATGGCCAAGGACACCCTCACCATCACCGACAACCGGACCGGCAAGACCTACGAGGTGCCGATCAACGAAGGCACGATTCGGGCCCTCGATCTTCGCCAGATCACGGTCGACAAGGACGACTTCGGTCTCATGACGTACGACCCGGCGTTCATGAACACCGCGTCGTGCCGCTCGGCCATCACGTACATCGACGGTGACAAAGGGATCTTGCGTTACCGCGGCTACCCCGTGGACCAGCTGGCGGAGAACGCTTCGTACCTGGAGGTCGCCTACCTCTTGATCAACGGCGAGCTGCCGACGCAAACGGAGCTCGACAAGTTCGTCGACGACATCACGCACCACACGTTCGTGCACGAGAACGTGCGCACCTTCATCGACGGCTTCCGCTACGACGCGCACCCGATGGGCATGCTGTGCGCCAGCGTGAGCGCGCTCAGCACGTTCTATCCGGAAGCGAAGCACGTGATGGATCGGGACATCCGCCGCGCGCAGATGATCCGCCTGATCGCCAAGATGCCGACGCTGGCGGCGTGGAGCTACCGCCACGCCATGGGCATGCCGTTCGTGTACCCGTCGAACGAGCTCAGCTACTCCGCGAACTTCCTGCAGATGGTCAAGCGCATCGCCGAGCCCAAGTTCGAGGTGCACCCCGAGATCGTCAAAGCGCTGGATGTGCTGTTCATCCTCCACGCGGACCACGAGCAGAACTGCTCTACGAACGTGATGCGCTCGGTCGGCAGCTCGCGCGCCGACCCGTACGTGGCCGTCGCAGGCGCCGCGGCTGCGCTGTACGGCCCGCTCCACGGCGGCGCCAACGAAGCCGTGCTGCGCATGCTGCGCGAGATCGGCTCGCTCTCGAACATCCCCGCCTTCATCAAGGAAGTGAAGAGCGGCGTGGGTAGCCGCCTGATGGGCTTCGGCCACCGCGTGTACAAGAACTACGACCCGCGCGCGCAGGTGATCAAGCGCCTGGCGGATCAAGTGTTCGACTTGATCGGCAAGAAGAGCCCGCTCTTGGCGGTAGCGCTCGAGCTCGAAAAGATCGCGCTCAGCGACGACTACTTCGTGTCGCGCAAGCTGTACCCGAACGTCGATTTCTACTCGGGCCTCATCTACGAGGCGCTCACCATCCCGGTCGACATGTTCCCGGTCATGTTCGCGATCCCGCGCACCTCGGGCTGGCTCGCGCAGTGGGAGGAGATGCTGCTCGACAAGGATCAGAAGATCGCCCGCCCGCGCCAGATCTACACGGGCTACGGCGAGCGCAAGTTCGTCCAGATGAAGGACCGCACCGCGGCGGTGCCCGCGCCCGAGGCGAAGAGCAGCGTGCGCGAGACGGATTGAGTGGGCTTGCCTGACGAGCTGGACAAGGTTCTCGGCAGCTCGGAGGTCGAGTCGAGGCCGAGCAGGCCGAGCGTGTCGCCTAGGGCGCGCTCGGCCTCGCTCCATGAGTTCCGCCCTTCGGAGTCCCAGCTCACGGGCATGGTGCTGAAGGACCGCTACCGCGTGCACGGCTACCTGACGCGCGGGGCGACGGCGCGGGTGTATCTAGCGGAGGACGTGCAAGAGAACATCCCGGTCGCTCTGAAGATGCTGGCGCCGGAGTCCAACCGGAGCCACGAGCTCTCCGTGCGGCTGCTGCGCGAAGCGGAGGCGCTCCGCGGCATCGACCACCCCAACGTCGTGCGCGTGCTGGACACGGGCGAAACCTCCAGCGGTGTGCCCTACCTGGTGCTGGAAGCGCTGCCCGGTGAAACCCTGGGCGACTACCTGCGGCGCCAGGGCACCCCACCCTTCGAGGTCTCGCTGGAGCTGGTGCGCCAGGCGGCCCAAGGCCTGTGCGCGGCGCATCGCGCCGGTATCGTGCACCGCGACGTCAAGCCCGATAATTTCGTGTTGCTCGGTCCGACCGGTGATCCCTACGGCTTGAAGCTGATCGACTTCGGCATGGCGAAGGTGGACGGCACGGGCGGCACCAGCGGCACCCACACCATCTTAGGTACCGTGGAGTACATGGCGCCCGAGCAGATTTTGGCGGAAGCGGTCGACGCGCGCACGGACGTGTACGCGCTGGGCGTCGTCATGTTCCGCCTCTTCACGGGACACCTACCGTTCGAGACGAGCCTGCCGGCTGACCTCTTGCGCCACCAGCTGTTCAGCTCACTGCCACCGCCCTCCTGGCTGGAGGAATCGCTGGATGAACGGCTCGAGCGCATGATCCTCACCGCGACCCGGAAGCACCCGGCCAACCGCTACGCCAGCATGCAGCAGCTGCTGGACGACTTGGACGCCCTCATCGGCGTCACCGCGGCAGAGGTGAGCGAGCGCCCCCCGCCCATTTCACCGGACCTTTATGCCCCCTCCACCGCGCGCGGCAGTGAAGCGCTCGGGATCCTGGCGGAGAAGTTCGGCCGTTACGCCACGCTGGCGCCGGGAGCTTCCGAGCCCAAGGGCGAGCGCGGTTGACGCTAGCGGCCGTCGTGAGGATTATCGCGGCATGACCACTGCCAGCGACAAACTCAAGCAGATGGGCGAGAAGATCGCCGAGAACAAGGGCCAGGCTGCCGCGATTGGGGCCGTGTTCAAGTTTGCGCTGGAAGGCGCGGGCGGCGGTGACTTCATCGTCAACCTCAAGGATAACCCGGGTGTCACCGAGGGCGACGGCCCGGCGGAGTGCATCATCCGTATGGCCGCGCAGGATTTCGTGGACCTCGCGGAGGGCAAGGCCAACGGCCAGCAGCTGTTCTTCACGGGCAAGCTCAAGGTCGAGGGCGACATGAGCCTGGCGCTGCGTCTGCAATCATTGATCGACATCTTGAAGTAGCTGCCGCGACCTCTTGATGTCGAACAAGCAGCGCAACCTCGAGATCACCTGGCCGCTGTTCGGCGAGTCTCAGCCGTTTCCGGAAGACGCCGCGCGTGCTTTCACTGATTTCGAGCCGCCAGCGTCGGACCTGCAAGCGCTGACCGAAAGCCCAGAGCCACCTGACGAGAGCGAGCGCATCCAGCAAGAGGTGCGACGCATGCGCGAGTCGCTGCCGCCTGCAGCCCCGGAGTGGATGCGGGCGGCGCGGGCGCTGGCTGATTGGCTGGAGTTTCGCATCAAGCGCGGTCACGTGGCGCCCGTAGAAGAGGCCGCCATCGCTCGCACTTGGGCGGCCTTCTCGCTCGGCGGCCTGACCGAAAACGAGATCTTCCGGATTGCTCGCTTGGTGCAGCGGGCGCACGCCGCCATCCGCGAGACGCCGCGCAGAGCGGAGGATCTGCAGCTCGCGATCAGCGCCTGCGCGGGCGTCCTGTACGGCGGCTTGCCGCGCAGCGTTCGCGCGCGCATGCCACTCGCGCGCGTGGAGGCGACCGTTCGTAAGCTGCACCAGCAAGCGGATGGCTGGGCCGCCCTGGTCGAAGGCAGCGCGGACATCGCCGGCTGGAAGGATTACGCGCGCATCCACGCGGCGTCCGTCTTGCGCGCAATCATCGAGCAACGGCGTTACGTGCCATGAGCAAGCCCCCGCGCGTCGCTTACATGGGGCCTGCGCGAAGCTTCTCGCACGCAGCGGCGCTGCGCATGTTCGGTCCTCACGGGGATTTCCTGGAGACGCGCACCATCCCGGACGCGATCGAGGCAGCCGGCTCGGGCGACGCGGATCTGGCGATCGTGCCGATCGAAAATTCGACCGAAGGTGGCGTGAACGCCACGCTCGACGCGCTGTTCGACAACCACGTCACCATCTCCGCCGAGCTAGTGCTGGACATCGAGCTGTGCCTGCTGGCGCGCAGCGCCGACATCGGCCAAATCCGCCGCGTGGCCTCGCACCCGCAGCCGCTCGGCCAGTGCAAGCAGTGGCTGCGCCAGCACCTACCTAACGCAGAGGTCGTGGTCGCCCCCTCCACCACCGCGGCAGCGCAAGACGCCCTGCGGGATCCCCACACCGCTGCCGTCGGCAGCCGCCTCGCCGCCGAGCTGGGCCTGGTGATCGTGCGCGAGCGCATCCAAGATCATGAAGGCAACGCCACGCGCTTCGTCGTGGTCGGCAAGGTCGCGGCGCCCCCGACCGGCAACGACAAGACGACGCTCGTGTTCACGACGCCGCATGAGCGCGGAGCGCTGCGCCGCGTGCTAGAGGTCTTCGACGCCGAAGGTTTGAACCTCACCCGCATCGAATCGCGCCCGCTGCGCGGCCAGCTGTGGGAGTACGC
>JAEYOT010000634.1 GCA_023411445.1 Pseudomonadota bacterium | reverse complement strand
CCCGAGGTCGCCGAGTGCGAAGGGTTATCGAGGGGCAGGTCATTTCGGGCGGGGTGAGGAGACGCTTCCCGCCTTCGCTACGCCGCTTTTGTTTCGAAAAGTGGCGCCAAAGGCCGGGTACGAACCGCTAGCGAGGCGATTTCCGCTGGTGACGCGCGCCCTTATGCGCTGCTCCAAACCAAATGTAAATGATCACGCGACGGTAACCTCTCGAGCGATAGGTAACCCGACGGAACCATTGGTCTTAGAGCGCGGTTTCCGGGATGGAATTTCGGCGCGTGCGGCCCCTCCTCGCCACGACGCGTCGTAGCTCCTGCGGACTCCCCCGGCGCCGCCCCACACAGCCGGCCGGCTCCCGAAACAAACAAGGCCGGGCGCTGGGGAAGCGACCGGCCTTGTTTTACCTATCGATCGAAAGGGGAAACGCTCAGAACTCGCGCATTTGCCGGCGAATCTTGCCGATCGCCTGCTCCTGCAGCTGGCGGATGCGCTCGCGCGACAGGTTGTACTTGTCGCCGATCTCCTTCAGCGTGAGCTCGTCTTCGTTGTCCAGCCCGAAGCGCCAGCGGATGATGCGCGACTCGATCGGCGTCAGCGTGCCGAGCAGGCGCTGGACCTCCTCCGCCCACTTCGCGTTCGCCAGACAGTCGTACGGCGAGAGCGAGTTCTCCTCGACCAAGAAGTCGATGAAGCGGCGGCCGTCCTCGTCGCCCACCGGGCGGTCGAGCGAGAACGGGGTGTCCGCGTAGAGGTCCTTCACCTTGTCGAGCTTGTCGCGGGGGACACCCGTCTCCTTCTCGAGCTCCTCGATGCTGGGCTCCTTGCCGGTGCGCGCGATGATGGTCTGAGTAGCGCGCGACACGCGGTTGTACGTGTCCAGCATGTGCACGGGGATGCGGACGGCTCGGCCCTTATCGGCCAGCGCGCGGCTGATCGCGTGGCGGATCCACCACGAAGCGTAGGTGCTGAAGCGGTAGCCGCGGGTGTGGTCGAAGCGCTCGACCGCCTTCATCAGGCCGATGTTGCCTTCCTGAATCAGGTCGATCAGCGGGAGGCGGCCGCGGTTGTAGCGGCGCGCGATGCTCACCACCAAGCGCAGGTTGGCCTTCACGAAGCGGTTCTTCACGCGGCGCTGGGCCAGGTCCGTCGAGCGCACCTTGTCCAGGTAGCGCTTGTAGGCGGGCGTCTCAGGGATGTCCTCGACCTCCACCTCGGCGGTGTCCTCGTCCGGCAAGCGGCCTGCGTCCTTCGCCAGGCGCAGCGCGCCGTGCATCCAGATGCGGTCCGAATCCGGCAGGCGCACGTCGTGCGCGAGCTGCTGCGACAGCTCGGTCCAGCTGCGCTGTTGGTCGGCGTGCAGCTTGCTGCGCTGCTTCTTGTAGAGCTTGACCAGCTTGCGCAGCTCGCCAATCTGGGCGATCTCCGGGCGCTCCTCCGGGTTGAGCTGAGCGAGGCCCTGGTCCAGCATGTCCAGCATGCGCTCGGCCACCGGGACGTAGGCCAGCATCGCGGTCCAGTGCTCGATCTCCGCGAGCTCCACGGCTTGCGCGGCGCGCAGCTCTTCGTCCGGACCCATCACCTGATGGGTCGCCATGTCGCGGAAGTAGCGCGACAGCATCGAGTCGTTCGATGCGTCTGCCGTGGGGGGAGGCGCCTCCGACGCGAAGCCGGCCACGTCCCCCGATGCGTCCAGAAACTCCTCCGGACCGTCGGAAGTGGAGTCCGACAGGCCGCTGGGAGTGGCACGCACGGCAGTCTGCTCGGTCGAGTCCTCCGTGTACTCTTCCTCGCGGCGCGGCTGGGTGTTGGTGCTCTTCTGGGACATGGTGGGCCTGACCTTGGTTCGAGTCGGGGTGGAAGCTGGAGAAGCTGGAAGCGAGCTGGCCGCTCGGGCCGGCGCGGGAGCCGGAGGAGAGGCCGGGGAGGGCTTTCCGCTCGAGCCGGAGAGCGCCTTTGCAGCAAGGGGACGTTTCGGTGAAGTTTTCAGCAATTTGCGTGCCGGGTACGAGGCGCTGGGCGGCGCCGCCGACGCCGTGGTCGACGTGGCTCGAGCCGGGGCACCTACATGTGCCGGTGGCTCACTCTTCTTGCGTAGCCGGTTCGTCATGAAATCAGTTGAAACTCGTTTAGATTTAGATACGTTGCCGAACGGTCCAGAGATCCAGCTCGTTGACGATTTTGCCGATGGGCCGGTGTGGCCTCAGGGCAAAGCTCGAGGAAACCATGTCGTCGTGAGACCCACGCGATCGGGTCAACATCACCTACGGCGTTTCTGTTCCGCAACGTTAGGTGCGCGGCGAAATCGCTTAGTTTACATCGGGCTCAAAGGGGCGCTCGTCAACTCACCGTCCGTCAGCACACCCTGGCGAGCCCTCCGCCTGCGAGCCGGTAGGGAGACCTGGCAGGCGCACCACCCCGCAATGATTGCGACCTGTGGCCCCAAAGTTGGCTCACGCTAGGCGCGGCACAAGCTGTGCCGTGGACTGGCGGGGACGTCTCGCCGCGGGATGCGAGCGAGCTCGCGCTGTCTGGCCGCGGGACGCTTGGCGCGACGAGCAGTCCGGCGGCCGAAATGCGAGTTAGGTGGAGGAGGGTTGCAAAATTGAAAACGGGCCTTGCAAGTCGCAAGGCCCGTTCGCGCTAACCCTTTGATGTGCTCCCTCGCCCCGGTAGGTACCTACCGGCACCTGTAGGGATAGGGGAGAGGGGGGTCAACCCTTGGCTACTGCCATCTGAGCGAGCTTGCTGAAGGCCGCCGCGTCGTTGATGGCCATGTCGGCCAGCACCTTGCGGTCGAGCTCCAGACCCGCCTTCTTCAGGCCGGCGATCAGGCGAGAGTAGCTGGTGCCATTGGTGCGGCAGGCAGCGTTGATGCGGGCAATCCACAGCTGACGGAAGTCACGCTTGCGGAGCTTGCGACCGATGTAGGCGTACTGCCACGACTTCCACAGGACGTGGAAAGCTTGGCGGTAGCGGTTCTTCCGGCCGCCGAAGAAGCCTTCGGTCTGCTGGAGGACGCGCTTGTGACGACGACGGGGACTCGGACCTCGTTTGACGCGGGACATGTGCGCTCCTTTCGATCAGCCGTAGGGAAGAAGGATCTTGACGCGGCCTTCGAGCGCCTTGTCCACCATGTCCTGATCGCGGAGGCGGCGGCGACGGGTGCGAGACTTACCAATCATATTGTGTTGGGCGCCGCCCTTGGAACGGCGAACGCGCCCGCTGCCGCTTACTTTGAAGCGCTTGGCAGCGGCTCGATTGGTCTTCATTTTCGGCATGATCGACTCTCCACGGAGACCTAAGCTCCAGACCGGGGGCCTCGGGATGAGGCACTTGTAACCCGGGGCGCGGACTTATGACGGAAGGGCCGCCCCCCGTCAAGGTCACGGCTCACTGTTCGGGGGCGGCGTGGGGAGCTTGGGCAGGGGGCGACGCGCCGTGACGGCCGACCCGCCCGCCTGGCGAGCCCCAAACGCGGTCAGCAGATCGCCAGCTCAGCAGGTCCCCGCCGCCGAACAATCAGTGCTAGGGGGCATGCCCGATGCCGGCGCGAAGTGACATCAAGAAGATCCTGCTGATTGGTTCGGGCCCGATCGTTATCGGGCAAGCTTGCGAGTTCGACTACTCGGGCACTCAGGGCGCCAAGGCGCTCACGGAGCTTGGCTACGACGTCGTGCTGGTCAACTCGAACCCCGCGACCATCATGACGGATCCAGAGCTGGTGCGACGCACGTACGTCGAGCCGCTCACGGTGCAGGCGGCCACCGCCATCATCGAACGCGAGCGACCCGACGCGCTCTTGCCGACGCTCGGCGGTCAGACGGCGCTGAACCTGGCGCTCGATCTGCACGAAGCTGGTGTGCTCTCGCGCTACGGCGTCAAGCTGATCGGCGCGCAGGTCGAGGCCATCAGGAAGGCCGAGGATCGCAAGCTGTTCAAGGAGGCCATGAACAACTGCGGCCTCAACTCCGCGCGGTCCGGCGTCGCGCACAGCGTGGCCGAGGCCCGCCAGATCGTAGAGGAGACGGGCTACCCGGTGATCTTGCGCCCGAGCTTCACCATGGGCGGCTCTGGCGGCGCGGTGGTGGAGCGCCCGGAAGATCTGGACGCGCGCGTGGCCTGGGCGCTGCAGCAGTCGCCGACGAACGAGGTGCTGGTCGAAGAG
>JAEYOT010000566.1 GCA_023411445.1 Pseudomonadota bacterium | reverse complement strand
GGCCCGAGGTGATGGGTGAACTGATTCGTTAGGGAGAGTGAGCTTTGAAAAGCAAACGACAGGTAATGGGGTTGAGCTCGTGGGTAGTGACGGGGTTGTGCGGAGCGCTCGTGTCGTGCTCCGGCGTGCAGGATGGGCCGAATGACGAGGCAGTGGTCGAGAGCGCAACGCAGGCGTTGACGGGCGCGGAGGAAGAAGGGGTGGCGAGGGCGATGGCGCACATTCGCTCGCTTGAAACGCCGGGCAACGTGTACATGGCCTCGATCGAGCAGACGAGCGCGAGCTCCGGCAGCTTCGCGCACGTCGTGCATGTGTATCAGCCGGACGGTACGGGCGAAGGCATCCGCTTCGAGGTCGCAGCGAAGACCAGCGCGGGCGTGGTCGACACGGCGCACACCTTTCAGTCCGTCAGCCTGGTGTCACGTCCGGGGCAGCCCGACCAGACGCAGGTGACGCTCGCGAATGGCAGCGGCCAGAAGGTCTGGGCGCTCACCACGTCGCGCAGCGGCTGGTACCGGCTCGCCTTCACGCACGGCGCCCCGAGCGGAGGGCGCACCCTCTCGATCAAGGCGTACGATGCGGCCGGTAACTCGCTCAAGATGGCATGGAGCGATCCGCCTAGCGTGAACACCCAGGTGCGCGCGCGCGTGGCCGTCACGCAGGCCTCCAACGTGTACTTCAAGGGCGGCGCCTATCGCAATACGGAGGCATCGCAGTTCGCGTACGCAGACAACGTCCGGCTGAACGGCACGCTGCTCTACCGGCGGAGCTTCGATCAGGGCCGCTTCAACTTCCCGATCGGTCGTCTCAACGCTGGCGAGCACACGCTCGAGTTTTCGCTGAGCTCGAGCTCGGGCCCGGCGAAGTACTGGTTCGGCGTCGACGCCAGGAGCTTCGATACGCTCGGCACGAAGACGGCTTGGGATCCGGTGCAGTTCCTCTACCAAGGGTCAATGCGCACTGGCGACTACGACGCCTGGAGCGACGGCGTGGCGTTCCGGCAGTCCTACCTGGTCTCCGGATCGCGTCCGCCTCCCGTCCGCCGCGGCACCACTTTTGGCGTCACGGTGACGCACTCGAGCTTGAGCAGCAGCAACGCGACGCTGCGTGTCACCCGCGCGCTGGCGCCGACGACCAACCTCCCTTGGTCGAGGACGTTGCCGACCGATCAGGACTACAGCGGCGCCCTGTTCGTATCCGGCGCTCCTTCCACTCAGAACCGCGAGAACTGGCGGGTCACTGTGCCGAGCGACGCGCCCATCGGCCGCTACAACTTGACCGTGACCACGGCGAGCGGCGCGCAGATCGGAAATCCGGTCGTTTTCTACGTGATCCACGACCCGTACCCACTGGTGGCGAGCGGCGTGGTCTCCAAGGCGGAGCTGGAGGCGTTCGGCTACGACGAGGACGAAGACGGCGTGGCCATGCAAGGCCCCTCCGGTACGGACCACGACAACGCGCGCGATCACTTCAGCGCTCACTACGAGGTTCGAAGCGAGGGCGGCTACAACGTCACGGCGATGATCAACGGCTCTTTCCGTCGAACGCGAGGGGAGGAGCTGCCCTCCGTGTTGGACTACGCGGTTGCTGCCGCCGACGGAACGACGAACGAGTTCGAGTCCATGCTGAGGCTCTATCGGGTGGCCAGCCAACGTATCAGGTACCAACACCCTCCAACCAACCACGACGCGTCGGACCTTCTGACCCAAGGGGGAGTGAATGACTTCACGCCCGATATGGCGTTCTGGTTCGCCCAGCAGGGCGTGGATCTGAACATGGTCGTCAGTGGCCAGTGCTATCAGTACGGCCATCTGCTGACCGCGTTCGCGCGTAGCGTTGGCATGTTGGCACGCCCGGCATCCAGCATGGGCTGGCTGGGCGGCTACGGCAACCACGTCTTTACTGAGGCGTACATCCCCGGAGCGCTGCGGCACGGCGGCAAGCGCACCAGCAGTAGCGGCAGCGCCAACAGTGATACTGACCCATGGTACGCGTTCGACGCCACGGACCCGAGAGGGCTGGAGGGGCTCAGCGGCATCCCACACAGCTTCACGAGGCACACGGAGGCGGTCTCTCCGCGCGCGCAGTACGGGCGGGCGACCGTGGTGCTCAGCGGTGCGCCCAACACTCGTCATGAGGTCGTCATCAGTCCTGTGAGCTGGACCCCGCTCTCGACGGCCACCGTCTACAATCCGGTCGACGTGACGTCCGCCTACTACGCGGGACCTGAGTTCTGGCTCACCGGCAGCGGCATCCAAGGCTCCCTCGGCTACGGCGAAAAGGACGTCTACCGCATCAGCAAGTCCGTGACGGGTGCGCGCGCGGTGCGTGTCCTGAAGCTCTCCGGTAGCGCGAGCTTGGATTTGAAGCTCTGCGTGGTGCCGGTCTCTGGGCCACCGCTCTCCACGCGCTGCAGCAACGCCGCCACCTCGTACCAGCTACCGGCGGGGGAGTCTTACGTGGTGGTCTTCAACGACGCGGATCATCCCCCGCCCACGCCGCCCGAGTACGG
>JAEYOT010000542.1 GCA_023411445.1 Pseudomonadota bacterium | reverse complement strand
CAGCGTGAGCGCGAAGAGCGCCCAGCGCGCGCCGCGCCCGACGACGAGCCCGTCGCTCAACGCTCAGCCGGTGCTGCTTTCGCGGCCGTAAAGGAGACGGCTCCCCAGCATCTGCAGCCTGCCCCACAGCCCGGCCGGCGGCGCCGGCATCGGCTCGACGCGCGTGGTGGCGGCCGGCAAGGGCTCCCAGGTGCACTCCATCTCCGGAGCGTCCGGATCGCTCTGACGCAGCTCATCGAGCGACTCGTGGAGTACATCCACCTCCACAGCGTAGGCGTACTGCTCCGAGCGGACCAAGAGGTGGGTATCGATGCTGTCGCAGTAGGCCTGGTCTAGCGTCCCGAGCTTGCAGGCGACGCTGCTGGTCATCAGATCCACCAACGCCTCCAGCGTGAATGCGAAGTGGCGATCCTCGTGCGCGGCCACCGCCTTGGTGATCCCGTCGCAGAACTGCTGACAGAAGCAGGGATCGATCATCGCGCCGCCGCGCGTGAGCGAGATGCCCGCGAACTTGCTGAGGCTACTGCCGTTGGTGGCAAAGTCGGGACAGGCGGCGAACTGGTCGATGATGCGCTGGTCCGCCTTGTAGCGCTCGAAGAACTCGCTGATCGCGCCCCGCTGATCGAGCGAGCTCTCGGTCAGCATATCCGCCACGTCGTCCCACGCATTCAGCGCGCGGTTGCGATCCCTGGTCAGCAGCTCCAGCATCGGAGCGTCGCTGCATTTGCACTCCGGGCTCAGCATGCTGCACTCCTCCGGCGGCACGAAGAAGTCCGGAGCCGTATCGGCCCGCGCTGGGAGCGCGGTGGCCAGGGCAGTCACGAACGCGAGACCCGTGTAGAGCGGCTTCACGGCACCACCTCCGTCGGCGCGACGTCCACCACGGTGCTCGGCCAATCCGGTGGCGGGAAATCACCGGTGTACTTTTCGTAGTAGGTGGTGCCGATGACGGCGGTCTCACCGCTTGCTTGTGTTTGCATCAGCTCCAGCGCGCCATCCTTCAGCGAGTAGATGCTGAAGCCGGTAGGCGTCGTGCGGTAGTAGCCATCTTCCTGCTCGAGCAGCGGCAAGCGCAGGCGGAAGTACACCTCGCTCTCGTCGTAGTGCGTGTAGACGACCAGCTCTCCCCCGTCGATCTGCTCGAACACCTCCGCCTCCACGTCGTACATCCTGTCCGTCACCTTGCCCGGATACTCGAAGGTGGTCTGCTGGGGCAGCACGGTCGTCGGATCCACGACCAAGATCTCTGCCGTGGCCCGGATCCAGTACGAGTCGTAGTCGCCCGGCTCGCTCGTGCTCGGTCGACCACCGTCTCCCCTCGGCGAGTCTCCACCGCGACCGTCGCCGCCGGGGCCGTCACCGCCGCTGCCTTCCCCGGCCGCGCCGCGAGACGACCGCTTCGAGTCATCGTCACCACAGGCGGGCAGCGCGCACAGCAGCAGGCACGCCAGGGCTCCAGACCACACTTTCGACATGACCACGAGCTAACCCGGGCGGGCTCCGCGCGTCAAAGCGCGAGCCGCCGAGCGGGCTCGCCCGGCGTCCACGTTCAGGCGCGTGGCTCGGCCGCGGCTGCGACCGTTTCTTCGAACTTGACGAGCGCCGGGCCGAGCGCCTCGCGCACGGTTTCCAGCACCTGCGCCACGGAAGTGTCCGGCGCGCCCGCCGCCTTCGCCTCCAGCGTGGCGGAGTACGCGGCCAGGAAACGGCCGCGCTGCGCGAACGCCTGCGCCAGAATCGGCCAGACTTTGTCGCCGGGGGCTCCCAGGTTGGCGGCGCGCCGCAAGGGACCTATCGCCTCCCCGGCCCGCCCGTCCGACAGCATGGCGCTGCCCAGCCGGTAGTAGATGTCCGAGGCCACCGGCCCGTCGCCAGCGTACTGCACCCCCAGCCGCAGCACCTCTTCACCCTTGCCGATCTCGCCGAGCACGATGCAGGCGCTGCCGAGCAGGCCGAGAGCGCGCGCGATCAGCCCGCGCGTCTCGACGTTGAGCATCTGCCCTTCGGGCGTGCGCAGGAAGATCGCCAGCGGCGCCGGCCAGGCGCCGAGCAGCTCCAGCACGCGGACGTGGTCCCCGCGCTCAGCCGCTTGCTCGGCCTCGGCCACACGCGACAGCTCGATGGCGCCGCGCGCCTGCGGCCGCGTGACGCGCTCGAGCTCCTCGCGCACGTGCGCGCGCATACGAGCTCGAAACGCGCTCAGCAGGTAGGACTCTTCCACGCCGTCGTGCAGCAAGCGGAGCCGGGAGCCCTCCGGCTCCACCGTGAGCTCGCGCAGGGCGTAACCGTAGAGCGGGGCGAGCAGCAGGTAGCGCACGCCGACGTGGAGCTGGACCGCCTCCAGATCGGTCACGCGCTTGGGCGGGTCCGAAATGGGCTCTTCCGTGATCAGCGCCGAGACCAAGCGCTTGCGGAAATCCGCCAGCGACAGGCGCTGCGTGTCCGCGTCCGTGAGCTCGGCGCCGTCCGGGCCGACCACGAAATCAACCAGCGTGTTGTCCGGGTTGCGCCGGTCCACGGTCAGCGACGTGATGCGGGCCCCCGTGATCATCGCGAACGCGAAGAAGCGCGGCCCTACGATGTCGCACAGCGCCTGGAAGCTGCCGATGCCCTCGCCAATGCGTTCGAACCACCCATCGGTGCGGATCGAGTCGAGTGATACGACGAGGGGCGCTGGCATCACCTAAAACAGGGTAAGCTCTGAGTCTGTCACGGAAACCGCTTCATAAACAAGCGCTTGGCGCGAAGGCCGCCCGCGCTCGGCCCGGGGCCCGAAGCGCCCAGGCTGATTTGCCTGCCGAAACGTCATTTGCCGGGAGCGAGCGCGCGGCCTCGGCGTCGACAGACCGCGCGGTGCGCCAGCTCCTCGAGTGGTACGCGGCGCGCAAGCGCGATCTGCCGTGGCGACGAACGCGGGACCCTTACGCCATCTGGGTCAGTGAAGTGATGCTGCAGCAGACGCAGGTGAAGACCGTGCTCGGCTACTACGAGCGCTGGATGCAGCGCTTCCCCACGGTGGCGGCGCTGGCCGCAGCCGCTGACGCGGACGTGCTGCACGCTTGGCAGGGGCTCGGCTACTACTCGCGCGCTCGCCGCTTGCTCTCGGGCGCGCGCGCCGTGACGGAGCGGCACGGCGGAGAGCTGCCGCGCGACGTGGCGGCGCTCTTGGCGCTACCGGGCATAGGGCCGTACTCGGCCGGGGCCATCGCCAGCATCGCTTTCGGCCTGCCCGAGCCGCTGGTGGACGGCAACGTGGTGCGCGTGCTCACCCGCTGGTTCGCGCTGCGGGGTGATCCGGCGAAGGCGCCGCTCAAGCAGCGCCTGTGGCAGCTGGCGCGGCAGCTCGTGCCCGCCGATCGTCCGGCGGATTTCAATCAAGGCCTGATGGAGCTCGGCGCCACCCTCTGCACGCCGCTCTCGCCGCGCTGCCCGGAGTGCCCGCTGGCTGTGGAGTGCGCGGCGCTCAAGCAGGGCCTCGAGCGCGACTTGCCGGAGCTGGCCAAGCGCAAGAAGCCGACGGAGCTTCTGACCGCTGCCGCCTACGTGCGACGCGGCGACGCGGTTCTCCTGCGACAGCTGCCGCCCGACGCGCCGCGCTGGGCCGGCTTGTGGGTGCTGCCCTTCGTAGAGCTCAATGCCGGCGAGACGCCGCAGCGCGGGGCCGAGCGAGCGCTGCAGGAGGCACAGCTCGCCGGCGCGGCCAAGGACGTGCTGCGCGAGGCGCGCCACACCATCACCCGCTTTCGCATCACGCTCAGCGTGGTGCGCTGCTCGCTCGCCTCGCGCCGGGTCGAGCTGTTCACGAAGAGCCAGGTCGCGCGCCTCGCGCTACCATCCGTGCATCAGCGGTTGCTGCATGCGCTCTGGTAACGCGTCGCGCGCGGCGCTCACACCTTCATCGGCTCGAGCTTCTCGGGATCGATGCCAAGCTTCTTGATCGCGGCCGCGACCTCTTGCGCGCTCAGCTTGCCGTCGAGCCGCAGGCCGTGCAGCGCGCCGAGCACGATGCTCTCGGCGTCCACCTCGAAGTGGCGGCGCAGCGCTTCGCGCGTGTCGCTCATGCCGAAGCCGTCCGTGCCGAGCGGCACGAACGTACCCGGAATGAAGCGCGCCACGGAGTCCGGCGTGTTCTTGATGTAGTCGCTGGCAGCGATGAACGGACCTTCGCTGCCCTGCAGCGTCTTGGTGACGTACGGCACGGGCGCCTCCGCCTCCGGGTGGAGCCGGGCGTAGCGCTCGCACGACATCGCGTCGTTGCGCAGCTGCTGGTAGCTCGTGACGCCCCAGATGTCCGCCGAGACGCCGAACTCCGTGAGGAGCGTCTGCGCCTTGATCACCTGCTGCATGATCGAGGAGGAGCCGAGCAGCTGCACGTGCTTGTCGAGCTTCTGCTCTGCGTTCCGGAACTTGTAGATGCCCTTGACGATGCCTTCCTTCGCGCCCTCGGGCATCGGCGGCATCGCGTAGTCCTCGTTCTGCAGCGTGATGTAGTAGTAGATGGCCTCGTCTTTGTCGTACATCCGGTGCAGGCCGTCTTCGATCACGGCGGCCAGCTCGTACGCGAAGGCCACGTCGTAGGCGACGCAGTTCGGCACGGTCATCGCGATGTGGTGGCTGTGGCCGTCCTCGTGCTGCAAGCCCTCGCCGTTCAGCGTGGTGCGGCCGGCGGTGGCGCCCAGGATGAAGCCGCGCGCCATCTGGTCGCCAGCGGCCCAGAACTGGTCGCCCGTGCGCTGGAACCCGAACATCGAGTAGAAGATGTAAAACGGGATCATCGGCTGGCCGTGCGTCGCGTAGGACGTCGCGGCTGCGATGAACGAGGCCATCGAGCCCGCCTCGGTGATGCCCTCCTCCAGCACCTGGCCGTCTTGCGCCTCGCGGTAGTAGAGCAGCTTGCCCTTGTCGATCGGCGTGTACAGCTGCCCCTTGGGCGCGTAGATGCCCACCTGGCTGAACAGCGCGTCCATACCGAAGGTGCGCGCCTCGTCCGGGACGATCGGCACGATGCGCTTGCCGATCTTCTTGTCGCGCAAGAGCTTCGCGAGCAGGCGCGAGAACACCATGGTGGTGGACGCCTCGCCCTTGGCCATGCCCTTGAAGAACTCGTCGAACAGCTCGCTACCGGGGATCTCCAGCTTGACGTCCACCTGCGTGCGGCGCTTCGGGATGAAGCCGCCGAGCGCGCGGCGGCGCTCCAGCAGGTACTCCACCTCCGGGCTCTTCATGCCCGGGTGATAGAAAGGCGGCAGCTTCTCCAGCTGATCGTCGGTGACCGGCAGCTGCAAGACGTCGCGGAACGCCTTGAGCTCGTTCTGGTCCATCTTCTTCTTCTGGTGCGTGACGTTCGAGCCTTCGAAGCCCTCGCCCAGCATCCAGCCCTTGACCGTGTGGGCCAGCACCACGGTGGGACGCCCGTCGTTCGTGCTGACGGCGCGCTGGTAGGCCGCGAACACCTTGCGGCTGGAGTGTCCGCCGCGCTGCAGCCGGCCGACCTCCTCGTCCGTCATGTCCTTCACCAAGTCCAGCATGCGCTGGTCGAGCGCGAAGAACTGCTGGCGCACCACGTCGCCGCTAGCGGTGGTGAGGCGCTGCCATTGTCCGTCCACCACGGCGTTGAGGTGGCGGCGCAGCACGCCCTCCACGTCCCGCGCGAACAGCTTGTCCCAGTTCTCGGCCCACACCACCTTCACGACGTTCCAACCGGCGCCGCGGAAGACGCCTTCGAGATCTTGGACGATCTTGCCGTTGCCGCGCACGGGGCCGTCCAGACGCTGCAGGTTGCAGTTGAGGACGAACGTGAGGTTGTCGAGCTGCTCACGGGCCGCGATGCTGAGCGCGCCCAGCGTCTCCGGCTCGTCGGACTCGCCGTCGCCGATGAAGCACCACACGCGCGACCTGGACGTATCCGCGATGCCGCGGTTGTGCAGGTAGCGGTTGAAGCGCGCCTGATAAATGCTGCCGATCGGGCCGAGGCCCATGCTGACCGTCGGGAACTCCCAGTAGTCCGGCATCAGGCGCGGGTGCGGGTAGGACGACAAGCCCTTGCCGCGCTCCACCTCGCGGCGGAAGCGATCCATCTGCTCCAGGCTCAGGCGTCCCTCGAGGAACGAGCGCGCGTAGATGCCGGGCGAAGCGTGGCCCTGGAAGTAGATCTGATCGCCCGAGCCGTCCGCGTCCTTCCCACGGAAGAAGTGGTTGAAGCCGACCTCGTACAGCGTCGCGCTCGACGCGTAAGTCGAGATATGGCCGCCCAGGCCGTCGAACGTCTTGTTCGCCTTGTGCACCATCACAGCCGCGTTCCAGCGGATGATGCGGCGGATGCGTTCTTCCATCTCCTCGTCACCGGGGAACGGCGGCTCTTCCTCGGGAGTGATGGTGTTGACGTAGTCCGTGCTGACCGGCAGCACCGGCTGCACGCCTTGCGCACGCGCCGCTTCAACGACGCGACCGATCAGGTAGTTCGCGCGTTCGCGCCCCTCCGCCTCGATGACGGATTGGATCGACTCGATCC
The DNA here is from genome assembly GCA_023411445.1 of Pseudomonadota bacterium. Taxonomy (GTDB): domain Bacteria; phylum Myxococcota_A; class Polyangia; order Polyangiales; family Polyangiaceae; genus PMG-095. The sequence goes on along the minus strand of JAEYOT010000542.1, from coordinate 3,902 downwards.
ATTCCTGAGTCTCCTGGGGATCGCGGTCCGAATCAGGCCTGTAGCTATCCACACGCCCTACGTACGCCGGCCTGTCACCCAGTTCAACCCCTGAAGGCGGCACAGTCGGACCGGCACAGACCCGGTACAAAGGACTGTTCTGGTCTCTGTCACGAACGAGTCACGACGGCGGCGATCGCGCGCCCCACCCGCTGCCCGTCGAGCGCCGCGCTCACGATCCCGCCGGCATATCCTGCACCCTCACCGCAAGGATACAGCCCGGAATAACCAGGCGCCTGGAGTGTTTCCGGGTCGCGAGGGACCCGGACAGGCGAGCTGGTACGCGATTCCACACCGATCAGAACAGCCTCCTCGGTGCGGTAGCCGCGCAGCTTGCGGTCGAACGCCAGCAGGGCGCCGCGCAGGCGGTCGGCCAGCTTCAGCCCGGCCGCGTCCAGGATCGGCCCCACGTCGCTCGCCGTCAGACCGGGGATGTAGCTCGTCTCCGGTACGGTGGTCGAGCCGCGCCGGGCCAGGAAGTCCGTCACGCGCGTGGCGGGAGCGGACAAGGCGCCCGAGCTTTCTGCGAAGCAGGCGCGCTCGATGCGCTGCTGGACCTCCACGCCGCCCAGCACGCCCGTGAAGCCGGCGCTGGCCACGTCCTCCGCCTCGATGGCGACGACCAGACCCGAGTTGGCGTACGGGGAATCCCGCCGCGACAGGCTCATGCCATTGACCACGAGCTCGCCCGGCTCCGTGGAGGCCGGCACCACGAAGCCGCCCGGGCACATGCAAAACGAGAACACGCCGCGGCCTTCGACCGTCTCGGCCAGGCGGTACGAGGCGTTGGGGAGCTTGGGGTGGCTGGCGAAGCGGCCGTACTGGATGCGGTTGATGAGCGGTTGCGGGTGCTCGATGCGCACGCCGAGCGCGAAGGACTTGGCCTCCAGCTTCACGCCGGTCTCTGCCAGCATCACGAAGACGTCCCGCGCGGAGTGACCGGTGGCGAGCACGACCGCGCGCCCCTCGAGCTCGCTGCCGTCCAGAAGCCGGACCCCGGAGACACGCCCGCCACGGTGGATCAACCCCACGACTCGCGCGCCGAAGCGGAACTCGACGCCCACGCTGCTCAGCTTCTCGCGCAGCGCGGTCACGACCTTGGGCAAGCGGTTGGAGCCGATGTGCGGCCGCGCCTCCACCAAGATCGCCTCGGGCGCGCCGTGCAGCGCGAGCAACTCGATCACGTCGCGCACGCTGCCGCGCTTGTGCGCGCGCGTGTACAGCTTGCCGTCGCTGTACGTCCCGGCGCCGCCTTCGCCGAAGCAGTAGTTGCTGTCGCGATCCACCTCGCCGCGCTGGTTGAGCGCCTTCAAGTCGTGGCGGCGCGGCTGCACCTGCTTGCCGCGATCCACGACCACGACGGGCAAGCCGTGGCGCGCCAGCTCGTAGGCGCAGAACAAGCCCGCCGGGCCGTCACCCACGACCACCACCGGCGGCCCTGGCACGCTCGGCTCACGCGGCGGCTCACCGCCGAGCCGATCGCTTGCCGCGCCCAGGCCGACGATGAGATGAAAATGCACGGAGCCTCGCCTCGCGTCGATCGAGCGGCGCAGCAGCCGCGGCTCCGGCAGCTCAGCCGGCGGGACGCCCAGCTTCTTGCTCACCCGCTGGCGCAACGCCTCCGGATCGGCGGCGTCGTCCAGCCCCAGCTCGAGCTCGACTTCTTCGGGGAGGTTTCGGCGCGCCACGGCAGTGTCGCCCTCCTAGCGCAGGGCGGGCGCCATTGAAACGGCGAAGTCCCGAGCCGACGCCCGCGCGGGGCTCAGCGCTGCTCCAAAGCGTACGGACCGCCCAGCACGACGTAGACCGCGCCAGCGCCGCCCGCCGCCGCGGCGTCGCCAAGCGCAAAATCGCCGTAGCCGTCGCCGTTCACGTCGCCGATGGTCGCGATCGCGCTCAGGCCGCTCGCCCCGGAGAGCGCGAAGCCGTCGCTGCCCAAGCTGGCCAAGTTCACGACGCCAAAGCCGCTGCGGCGCCCAAATACCACGTAGCCAGACGTCGCGTCCGCGACCAGCAGATCCGCGTAGCCATCGTCGTTGAGGTCCGCGCCGGAGGCGAGCAGCGGCCCCGTTGCGGAGCCGAAGCCCGTGAGCTCCCAGTCGGCGCTGGCCAAGCTGGCGGCAGCGCTGAGCTTGCCGAACAGCACCGAGCAGCTCGCCGCGCCCGCCACCTGGTCGCAGTAAATGACATCCAGGTTGCCATCGCCGTTGACGTCGCCGGCGGACGCGACCGGCGCGTCGCCCTGCGCGCCGGCTGGGCGTGAGAGACGAAAGCGCGGCACCAGATCCGCGAGCGCCGGGACGGCGCTGCCGCTGGCGTCGCCCAAGAGCAGCGCGATCGCCTGGTCCGACGACGCCATGACCTCGTCGTTGCCGTCTCCGTCCAAGTCGCCGACGAAAGCCGCGGACGTAGGTAAGCCGTTCAGGTCGTCGCTGACGGTGGCGCGCGAAGCCTGCGTCACGTTCGCCGACCAGCCGTTGACGATCGCCAGCGCCTTCTCGGCGCTGCCCGTGGGGTAAAGGCCCGCGAGCAGATCGCGCTGCCCGTCCCCGTCGAAATCGCCGCCGCCGGCCACCACGCTTCCGAGGCGCTGGGCCAGGAACGGCTCGCCCACCATCTTCGCCCCCACCTGCTCCAGCAGGCGAGTGCCGACGAGGTCCGCTCCACCCGAGACCACGTACAGCGCACCATCACCGCTCGACCGCTGCGGCGCGCCGACGAGCAGATCCGGCGCCACGTCCCCGTCGAACGCCCCCAAGCCCGCCACGTGCCGGCCCACGCCGTCCCCGGCGGATCCCGCCAGCACCGCGAAGCGCGCTTCGTCCTTCTCCGTCACCGTGCGCATCAGCTGCAGATCCGAGAGCACCGGTCCGCCGAACACGACGTACACGGCGCCGTGCGTGGCACCTGGCGCGCCAACGGCGAAATCATCGAAGCCGTCCAGGTTCACGTCGCCGAGCGCCGCGAGCGCCGTACCGATCTCGTCGTCCGGCGCGCCAGTGAGCAGCACGCCGCCCACGCCGCTGCGCACCTGCTCGACGCTCACGGAAGCCGGCTGCACGATGAACGTGACCACCGAGCTTGCCTCGCGTTCCTCCGAGCGCGCCACGTACTGGACCTCGTAACGGCCGAAAAACTCGGGCGCTGGCCGGAACGTGAGCGAGCCGTCCGCGGTGATTTCGAGCTCGGCGTCGAGCTCCGGCGGGCGCTCGGACGGCGCCGCCTCGAAGCTTGCCACGCTCAAGCCCGAGGGCGCGTCGTTGGCTAGCACGCCGAGCCGAGCCGGCACCGTGAGCTCCTCACCTTGCGCCACCACGTACCTGTCCGGCTCGAGCTGGAGCGGCTCCGCGCTGCCACCCGCTCCCGCCAGCGCGCCACCTGCTCCGGCGTCGCTCCCGCCCTGCCCGCCTTCACTGCTGGGCGCCCCGCCAGGGCTGGTGCCACCGCTCGGCGCCACCTGCTTCTGCACGTTCTCGAAGCTCGGCAGCAGGCACCCTCCCGCGAGCGTGAGCGGCGCGAGCCAAAGACCGAGCCGTGCGCAGCGCATCAAAACACCCCCGCGACACCCGCGCGCCCGACCCCCACGAAGCCGCGCACCTGCACGCTCCCCGCTACGGGCCGGCTGGGCGCCGTCAGCAGCAGCGCCGCGCCTGCTCCAGCCAGCACCGCGCCGCCGATTAGCCCGACGCTGCTGAGCGTCTTCTTGGTGTCGTAGGCGTCGTTGTCGCCGTGGTGCTCGGGCGGACAGCGACGCTGTGGGCAGCGCTGGTCCAGCTCGCTCTTGTCGCTCGCTGCCAGCGCGCCGAGCACGCCGCCGGCGACGAGCGCTGCACCGCCGACGCCGACGCCGACCCAGCCAAGCC
>JAEYOT010000808.1 GCA_023411445.1 Pseudomonadota bacterium | reverse complement strand
CACCGGAGCCGCCTTCGCCATCGGTGCCGCCCGTGCTGCTACCGCCCTTGCCGGCCGTACCAGCGCTGGAGCCACCAGTGCCGCCCTTGCCTGCGGTACCTGCCGTGCTGGTGCCGCCCTTGCCCGCGGTGCCGCCACCGCCCTCGTCGTCATCACTACAGCCACCGGTCGCGATGACGAGACCGAGCATGGCGATGCTCATCCCACTAAGCAGAGACTTTCCCAAGTTCATTTACATGATCTCCTGTTGCAACGTGATGCGGGTTCCGCCGGAGCCGCGTGTGCGCGACCCACCCCGACCTGCACTGATTAGCATGAAGTCGTCCGCGCACCTCGATCCATCTACCGGTCCGCACATCCACCCAGCAGTGCGGTCTGCGCGCGCTTTCTGTTTCGGCTTCGCTCGAGGCCAGCGCAAAGCCGCTTCATTTAGCGGCTTTCTCAGCAATGCAGCCGACCTTAGTGAGGCCGCGTGACGCAACCTAACAAAGCCGATCAGCAAAAATAGTGGCGTTTGAAGCGCGTATCGCAATGCCACCGGTACAGCGATAGCGGAAGCAGAATGGCCACGCCGCGTGGCTCCTTCTGCGATTGGCGTAAGAGGCGCTAGCGTCCGGACAGAAAAGGCAGCAGCTGGAAGATGCGCTCCGGCGTGTGCTTCACGACCGGCATGATCACCCTCCAGAACCAGGGGACGTAAGCTTCCGGTGTGCCCGCCGAGAGGGCCCTGACGATGCTGCGCGCTACTTGGCCCGGCGTCGCGAACAGCGCGTTCTTCTTGTGACTGCGCGTCATGGGCGTGTCCACCGGACCGAGCTTGAGCGTAACGACCTGCACTCCTGCTCGCCGTAGCCGCGAGCGTAACCCCTGCAAGTAAACATGGAGGCCCCCCTTCGCCGCACCGTACGTGTAGTTGCGAGGACGGCCGCGATCCCCCGCCACCGAGGTGATCACGCCGATCACACCAGAGCCTTGAGCGCTCAAGGCGTTCGCGAGCGGCACCAGCAAGGACACCACGCTGACGAAGTTCGTCGTGAGCACGGACTCCGCCTGCTCGAACGCACGCTCACTCGCGAGCTGATCGCCGAGATCGCCGTGCGCGATCAGCGCCACGTCCGCGCCGCCCAGCGTGGCGAGCGCCTCCGCGATGCGCCCCTCGTTCTGCGACAGCTCATTGAAGTCCGCCACTTGCGAGCTGACGTGCGCCGCGCTCGAGCAGCGTTCCACCAGCTCCGAGAGCTTCTGCGCATTCCTACCGACGAGATGGAGGCGGGCGCCACGCGCCGCGTAGATGTCGGCCACGTGCGCGGCGATCGCGGAGGTGGCACCCAAGATCAGCACTCGCTGGGGCATGGCGCGCGCACTATACGGCGCTGGCGGCGGACTGCAGCCATCCCGCTCGCGCCGGCCGCCAGCGGCGACGGCGGCACCTAAACTGCAAATCGCGCTAATTCAACCGCTTGACCATGCCGACAACAACCCTCCGCGGTTGCCTACCTCGCACCACCGTTCCCTAGCAAGGGAGCGCATCGTCTCCGGCGTCTGCTGCGCGATGGGGTGGCTCGCGAGCTAGACAGCGTCACGCGCAAAGGCGAAGGCGCGAGGCGAAGCGAAGCCCCGGCGCGGCTCCCAAAACGGCCCCCCGTTCGGCGCGCACCCGCGTAGAGTTACAGGTCCGCGCGGCCCCGGCGGCGCGCGCGAGCCAGGAGTCGTCATGGTCGAGATCAGTGGTGCGGATGCGTTCGTTTCGGGGCTAGGCAAGGGGCGAGAAGCCTTCCACTCCGAGGTCACCGAGTACTGCCTGCGCGTCGGCGAGCGCACGGCGGAGGACTTCTTGCGCCACTTCTCGTGCAGCAAGATCATGATCTCCCTGGCGTCGCGCCCGATGGAGCGCGCGCGCATCATCAGCGAGCTGACCGGCGTGCACGAGCGCGTCGCCAACAAGCTCTCACCCGAGAACGCGGGAGAGACACTGCAGATCGCGCTGGACGAAGGCGTCACCACGCCGAAGGACATCGTGAGGCTGTTTCAGGCGGACGATCGCCAGCGCTACCTCAACCGCCACGAGCTGTGGGCCTTCAACATCGAGGGGCAGCCGTGGAAGGTGTCACCCAACGACTCAGCCGCTCACAGCCGCGCGGAGAAATACGTCGCGTACATCATGGACCGCGCGATCGAGAACTTGCTGATCTCCCATGAGGACATCGTCTCCGCGCTCGGGGTGGTGAAGCTGGCGGGCTGGCTACCGTCGGAGCTGCTCGGCCAGATCATCGAAGCTGCGCTCAAGAAGGGCGACAAGTTCACCGAGGAAGACTTGCTTCGGGCGGCCCCTCCCAGCAGCCTCGTGACCCACGTCCCGCTGGACTACCTGTGGGACAAGGTCGTGGTGCCGCTGATCGCCGAGCAGCACGACTACGCTCCGCGCCAGGGCGACAAGGCCGCACTGCCGCCGCCGGCCGCGGACGGCGGCTGGAGCCTGCGGCCCAGCGCGGACCCGGCGGAGCAGAGCGAGGTCAAGCCTCCCAGCTCCGACGACGCGGACATGGTCGGCGAAGACGAGATCATCGAGACGGACGACGAGGTGCGCGCTTCGGACGCGCCGCCCGGCTTCGGCGGCGGCGCGCGCAAGGCCCCGCCCCCGGCGAAGAAGGCGCAGCCCTGAGGCTTGCGTGACGACCAGGTTCGTGAGTTCATGAGCCGATGAAGGGCGCTTCCTCGGGCGGCCTCCGCTGGTGCTCGCTTTGCTTCGTGCTGCTGTTGCCTTGGGCGTGTACCTCGGGTGAGGCCTCGTTCCGCCCCCCGGGCAAAGATGGGGGCAGCACAGGTGTCAACGCGGCCGGCAAGTCGGGCAGCGCGGGCGCGTCCTCCGTCGGCGGCAGCGCTAGCGCCGGGATGATGAACGATGGCGGCGACGACCAGGGGCAGTCGGGCGGTGAAGGGGCGGCGCCCGGCAGCGCTGGTACGGCGGCTAATGGCGGCAGCGCCCCACTCGTCGACAAGTGCCGGAACACCAGCGACTGCACGCAGGTCGCCGGCTCATGCTTCGTGTGCGAGCAGAGCGGCGCGATCAAAGACTGCGTGGACCAGGGACCACCCGTCTGTGACAACGGCACGCTGGATCCGTGCGAGACGTGCGAGATCGGTGACGTCATCCCGTGCACGGAGCTGTCGAAGGCGGGAGCGGTGTTCAGCGGAGGCAAGGCGTCGTGCAACACCAGCTGCAACGGCTGGGACACGACGACCTGCTCGGTCTGCGGCAACGGCAAGATGGAAGAGGGCGAGGAATGCGACGGCGCCGAGCCAGCCGTCGTCCCCTCCTGCCCGGATGACTCCGAGAACCCGGGCACGCCCACGCCGTGCACGGACGAGTGTCGCTTCGATACCACGCTGTGCAACGGCTGCAGCGAGGACGCCGTCACCTGTTTGGACGGCACCGCTTGCCAGGCGCAGGCCTGCAACGACGCCGAGTGCAAGCTAGGCACCAGCTGCGAAATCGACTGCAGCGGAGGCGGCAAGTCCTGCAGCAACGTGCGCTGCAACCACGACGCTACCTGCAACTTCAACTGCACGGACAGCGGCCGGTGTCTCGGCGTCGTCTGCGACAGCCGCTCGACCTGTGAGCTTGACTGCTCCGGAGGGGACAGCACCTGCGACGCCGCGGTGTGCAAGGCCGGCGCGCGCTGCAGCTTGAATTGCAGCACCGCCGGCAAGTGCCGGATGCTGGTGTGCCAGCCAGGCTCGGCGTGCGAGCTGGACTGCTCGGCCGGCGGCAGCATCTGCAGCGGCGTGGCCACGTGCAGCGCCGGTCAGACCTGCAGCTTCGATTGCAGCGAGTCCGGCCACTGCGGCGGCCTGAGCGTGACGTGCGCGCAGGGCTCCACCTGCTCGTTCAAGTGCGACGGCGGCGGCTCCGTTTGCCCCAAAGCGACGTGCGAGAGCGGGGCGAGCTGCAGCTTCGCCTGTGAAGGCCCGACCTGCAACAACCCGACTTGCGCCGAAGGCGCCTGCACCGGCCTACCCTGAGCGGCCAGCACTGGTCAGACGCGGGAGCGCGCCCTAGGCTCTGCGCGTGACCGCCAACGACTCGCCGGCGAGCGTCGCGCTTTCGACTCCCGCCCGGTCGGAGCGCCTCATCATCTTCTTGGTCGCGGCGATTCAGTTCGTCAACGTGCTGGATTTCATGATGGTGATGCCGCTCGGTCCTGATTTCGCGGCCGCGCTGGACATCCCGACCTCCCACATCGGCTTGGGGGGCGGCAGCTACACGGCTGCGGCTTCAGTCGCCGGCGTCGTGGGCTCGCTGTTCCTGGATCGCTTCGATCGCCGCTGGGCGCTCGCAGTCGCCATGGTCGGGTTGGTGCTGGGCACGGCGCTGGGTGGCTTCGCGTTCGGGCTCACCTCCTTGCTCGTCGCGCGCGTGGTGGCGGGCGCGTTCGGCGGCCCGGCGACGTCCCTGTCGCTCGCCGTGATCGCCGATACGGTGCCGCCGGCCCGACGCGGCAAGGCCATGGGCTCCGTCATGGCGGCGTTCTCGGTGGCGTCCGTGCTCGGCGTGCCGGCAGGGTTGGAGCTGGGGCAGCGCTTCGGGTGGCGTGCGCCGTTCTTCGCCGTAGCGGCGCTAGGCCTGCTGCTGGTGCCCGTGTCGATTTGGCTGATGCCGCCGATGCGCGGCCACCTGGAGCGCCGAGCTACCGCGCCGCGCGGTCCCCTGCTCGACGGCTTGACAGGGCTCTCACTCACGAACACGGCGCTGGCCATGGTCGGCCTGTTCGCCGTGGTGCCGAACCTGTCAGCCTTCGTCCAGCACAACCTGGGCTTCCCGCGCGAGGGCATCGGCGGGCTGTACTTGCTGGGCGGCGCCGCCAGCTTCGTGGTGATCCGCGTCGTGGGCTCGCTGGTCGATCGCTTCGGCGTCACGCCGCTAGTGCTGGCTGGCACCGCGCTCTACGGCTTCGCGCTCATGGCCGGCTTCGTTCACCCAGTGCCGTGGCTGCCGGTGACGCTCGTGTTCGTGGTGTTCATGCTCTCCAGCAACTTCCGCATGGTGCCGATGCAGTCGCTGTCGTCGCGCGTGCCGCGGCCGGAGCAGCGCGCGCGCTTCATGTCGGCGCAGTCGGCCGTGCAGCACGCCGCG
>JAEYOT010000472.1 GCA_023411445.1 Pseudomonadota bacterium | reverse complement strand
GCCGAGGTGTTGATCCGCGCCTCGCAGGTCGCGCTCGAGACAGGCTTGGTAGAAGATCTCGAGTTCGTCGCGCCCGGTCCTGCCGCCGTCGCGCTCTACGAGATGAGCGCGGCTTTGCCGCTCGGTCGCGAACGACGAGAGCTCGGCCGCCGCGTCTTCGCGCGACTTTACGAGGGGACGGCGGCCACGTTCGCCACGGTGGCGGCGCGCATGGCGCTCAGCTCCGGCAAGCCGTTCGAAGCAGCTACGCTGCGCGCCCGCGTCGGCTTGGTGTTCGACTTGCCGATCGGCAGCGGCGTCAACCCGGACGCGCTGGCGCTCACGCTCGTCACACGTCGCGAGATGCGCGAGCGCTGGCTCGACAAGGCCAAGACCGGGACCTTGCCCGCGCGACGCCTGGCCGCCAAGCTCTTGGAGCACGCCGCGCGCGAAGCCGTCTCGCGCTCGCACCAAGGCGATCTCTTCCCGCGCGACCAGCTGCTGGCAGAGCCCATCCGCTCGATCTACGAAGCGCTGCTCCACGATCGCGAGCCGCTGGTCTGGCGACACGCGGCTGTGGCGCGCGGCATCTTGTCCAGCATCCAGCCTGCGCTGCGCGAAGAGATCGACGTCGCGCTGGATCCCAGCCTCTCCCCCACGGAGTGGCGCCGCGCTGGCGTCTCGCTGGTCGCGACGCTGGTGAGCGAGCCGGAGAGCTCGCTGCGCGCCCTCAAACAACTGCTGGACGGTCCTGTAGCGAAAGCCGATCCAGGCCTCGCCGCTACGCTGCTGATGGGCTTGCCGCGCGTGATCGAGGCCGAGCCGGACGCGGCCGAGGCGCTGCTGGACCTTTTGTGCACCAAGCGGCGCGCGGACGTGGCCGAAGCGGCCGCGGCGCTGTTCGCCGACCTGAACAGCCCGAGCTTCGGTCAGCGTGCCGCGAACCTGCTCAAGCAAACGCTGTCGTCGCGCTCAGATGCGCAGAGCTCCGTGCTGCGCAGCGTGGCGGAGCGCGCCGTCAGGATCCTGGAGCGCGATCAAGACGAGCAAAGTGAAGTGGTGGCGTCCGTGCGCCGCGCCCTGCTCGCTTACGAGTCCAAGGGCGCGCGTGCCGCGACGGACCTGGCCGTGCAAGCGGTGGCCACCGCGCACCGAGCCATGGACTTCGTCGCGTCCCACGATCCGCACGACGAGCAGATGCTGCCCTACGTGCTGGGCGCGCTCACGGACCTGGACGCCGCCGCGCTCGAGAGCCAGCGCCTGTCGGACCTGATGCTGCTGGGCCGACGCCCGGGCGACTCCGACGCCGGCGTGCCCGAGGTTGAGCGCCTCTACGATCGCCTCGGCAACTTCTTGCTAGCCGCCGAGACCAGCGCCAACGAGGCGCATTCTTCCCCCGGGCTCGCGCTCGGCGAGCAGCGTCGGCTCAAGGCGCTGCTGCACTTGGTGGATCTGGACGCCGCGCGTGGCGGCGACGACGAGGGCGGCGTGCGCAAGCGGGTGCGCCGCACGGTGGGCGTGATGATGCGCCGCGTGGCGCAGCAGCCGGAGCCGGTGGTGCATCGCATCGCCTGCGCCACCCTGGCGCGCAGCTTCGATGCGGCGGTGCGTGAAGGGGTCAGCGAGCCGTCGGACCTGCTGCTGGCCTTGGCCTCACAGGTGGAGGAGCTACCGAGCCTGGAGGCGATCGCTGAGGCTTCCACCAACCCCGAAATGCGCAGCGCAGTCCGCGGCTACGTGGACTTCTTGAACCCAGCTCCCACCGACGCCGCGGACGGCAGCGGGGAGTCGCCGTTCGAGCCCGCCCTGCTGACCGGCGGGCGCGATGAGTCGCGCAAGGTGGCGCTCTCGCTGCTGCGGCTGTCGCGCAGCTTGGGCGCTGGCGGCTCCTACCGCGGTGAGGCGCTGCGGCGCGTGGTGCAGCGCTTGGCGCGCTCGCTGGAGAGCGTGGCAGCGGCGCGTTGCTTGGGTGACTTGGTCGACGTGAGCGGAGGCTCCGCCGACATGCTGTCGGACGTGGAGCTGGCAGTGGATGGCCTGAGGCGCTTGAGCCAAGGCGCGCAGCGTCGCGTGCTCGACGTGGACCCGCTGGCGATCGCGGTGGTGACCGATGTGGCCTCCGTGGCGGCCCTGGTCGAGCGGACCGTGCGCTCGGGCGTGCCCGCCAACCCGGCGCAGTTGCAGATGGCGCTGAGCGAGCTGACCGCCGACGTACCGCAAGCCATCGGCGGAGCGGTCAGCAAGGTGCTAGGACGTCTTTCGCACCTGCCCGTGACGGCTCCGGCGCTGGACGCAGTGCCGATCCCGCTCGAGCGACGCCGCTCGCCGCTGCCGGACTGGCTGCTGCCTCGACGCACGATCGGCGCCTTTTACGTCGTGCGCTCGCTCGGCAGCGGCGGCGCCAGCTCCGTGTTCATGGCGCGCCGCTTGGAGGAGCGCAACAACCCGAAAGCCGAGGGGTTCGCGCTCAAGGTACCGGCCTACGATCCGACCACGGCGCGCAGCCTCTCGGAGCAGGAGTTCTTACAGCTCTTCCGCGAGGAGGCCGGCGCGCTGCTCGGCCTGCCGCAGCACGAGAACCTGGCGCGCTTCGTCACGTTCGACTTGGCCGCGCGCCCCAAGCCCATCTTGGTGATGGAGCTCATCAGCGGCGCTGGGCTCGACAAGCTGATCCGCAGCCGCTCGCTCAGCTGCGAGCGCGCCTTGAAGTACCTGGATGGCATCCTGGCCGCGCTGGAGGCAATGCACGGCGCCGGCGTCGGTCATTTGGACATCAAGCCGTCCAACGTCATCTTGCGCGATGAGCAGACGCCCGTCCTCGTGGACTTCGGCTTGAGCGGTCGCCAGCTGCGTCCCGGCTGCGGCACGCTCGAGTACTGCGCGCCGGAGGTGCTCGGCCTGGTCGAGTCGAAGGCTCCGCAACCCGCCGACATGTATGCGTTCGCCTGCACGGCGTTCGAGGCGCTCACCTTCGAGCTCCTGTTCGACGCGGAGGACGAGACCTCCATCATGTCCGCGCACATCGGCCACGACGGCTGGCCCGACAAGCTGGCCCCGCTGGCGCATATGAGCGAAACGGCCGAGGTGGCGCGCCTGCTCGCCGCCTGCCTACGGCGCGATCCCAAGAACCGCCCGACCGCCAGCCAGGCGCGGCGCGCGCTGCGCGAGCTCACGCCGAAGCTGGCC
>JAEYOT010000469.1 GCA_023411445.1 Pseudomonadota bacterium | reverse complement strand
CGCTCACGCTGGGGGTCAACCTGCTCGTCGCGCGCTACGAGAAGGTGCAGGCTGAGAAGCTGAGCAGCACCTTCTTGGCCAGCGACGCCGCGCACACCAGCTCGGACGTGCTCGTGACGCTGGGCGTGATGGCGACCGTGGGGCTCGTTCACGCGGGCTACCCGCAGCTCGACGCCGTGATGGCGCTCGCCATCGCGGCGTTCATCGCCTGGACCGGGGTGCAAGTCTTGCGGCAAAATTTGCGCTACCTGGCCGACGCCGCGGCTCTGGCGCCGGAGACGGTCCGCGCCATCGTGATGCAGGTGCCGGGTCTGGCCGGCGCGCACAAGATTCGTACCCGCGGCAGCCCCGGCGCTATTCACGTAGACCTGCACATCCAGGTCGCGCGGCACCTCGACGTCGTGACTGCTCATCGCGTCACGCACTGGGTGATCGACGCGATCAAAGCGCAACTTCCGGGCGTTCGTGACGTGGTGGTGCACACGGAGCCTGCCGCCGAAGGGCAGCCTTACAATGCGCTTCCGGACGGCGGACCTGTGGCGGAAAAGTAGCCGTCGAGACGAGTTGTCATCGCAGGGACCACCCTTCGCGGCGAGAGCGAGTTGGCATGGCGCGTGCTTCACACGTGGCAAGGAGGCTGCCATGACCACTCAACAACGGCCGTACGTGATCGTCGTCGGTGTCGACTTCTCTGAAGCGTCCGAGCTTGCGGTGCAGCAGGCGTTCGCGATCGCTGCCGAGCAGCCTCACGCTGAGGTGCACCTGGCGCACGTGGTTCAGACCTACGGTCCGCAGGTCGCTTACGAGATGCCGGTGGACGCTTCGGCGCTGGCCGTGCTCTCGCTCAACGAGGCGCGCGCCCGTTTTCGTCAGTACGCCGACCAGGCGCTGTCGCGCTTCACCGCTCAGCACCCTGGTAAGCGCTTCGACCGCGTCGTGGCGCACCTGCGCTTCGACGCCATCGCGGACGAGCTCGCGCAGCTGGCCGCCGATCTCGAGGCCGACCTGGTGGTGGTCGGCACGCACGGCCGCAAGGGCCTGTCGCGGCTCCTGCTCGGCTCCAGCGCGGAGGCGACGGTACGGCTCGCGCCGTGCCCAGTGCTGGTAGCGCGCCCCAAAGCGGTGCCGGACGCTCCGCCGCGCATCGAGCCACCTTGTCCGCGCTGTCTGGAGACGCGTCGTGACACCCAGGGCGCCGAGTGGTGGTGTGAGACCCACCGTGAGCGCCACGGGCAGCGCCACACGTACCATCAGCGCGACCGCGTCGGCTCGGACTCGGAAATGCCGCTGTTCGTCCGACAGTAGCGTAGCTGGTAGCTCTCGCGCGGAGCCGAGTCGTCGCGCCGTGTGCTAGTCCTACCGCGATGGGATCGGACTTGGCGCGTCACGCCCGGCTACCGCTCGGGCTCTTGGGGATTTTGCTCGTCATCTGTGTGGCGACGGTGTGGGCGCCGCCAGCCGGACGGATCAGCTGGGTGCTGGAGGTGGGCCCGGGGCTCGCGATGATCGCCGTGCTGCTCGCGATCTACCGCCGTCTGCCGCTATCCCATTTCGTCTATGTTTGCGTGTTCCTGCACGTCTTGATCCTGATCTACGGCGGCTACTACACGTACGCGCTCACGCCGCTCGGCAACTGGGCCAAGGAGGCGTTCGGCTGGTCGCGGAACCACTATGATCGCGTCGGGCACGTCGCGCTCGGCGTGTTTCCCTGCTTTCTGGCGCGCGAGGTGCTGCTGCGCTGCACGCCGCTGCAGCGCGGCGGGTGGCTGTACTTCTTGGTCGTCTGCGTGGTGTTGGCCTTTGCAGCTTTCTGGGAGCTACTCGAGTGGTGGACGGCGCTGCTTGCGGCGCCGGACGTAGGCGTCGCCTTCCTGGGCTCGCAGGGCGACGTGTGGGACGCACAGTGGGACATGTTCCTGGCGCAGCTCGGCGCCATGATCGCGCTGCCGCTGTTGGGCGGCGCGCAGGATCGGTCGATGGCGCGCGTCCCTTTGGCTCAGACAGGGCCGAGGTAGCGGAAGGCGAGCAGCGTCACGTCGTCGTCCAGCTCCACGGCGTGGTCTGCGACGGCGCGGTAGAGCCGCTCGATCAGCGCCTCCATCGGTAGATCCGAAGAGCTTCGTAGCAGCGCCGTGAGGCGCTCCAGGCCGAACTGCTCGCCGCCTTCGCCGCGGGCTTCGGTCACGCCGTCCGTGTACAAGAGCACGATGTCACCTTCGTGGAGGGTGAGCTCGCTGTCTTTGGTGTGCTTGCTCACGTTGCGCACGGCGCCGAGCCACGTGCCGGGCGTCTCCACCAGCTCTACCTGGCCGGTGCGCCTGCGGTACACGCAAATCTCTTCGTGCGCGCCGGCGAACGTGAGCTTGCCGCCTCGGTCGTAGCGCAGCAGCGTGAAGGTGACGTGCTCCTTGTTCTGCAGCCGGTGCCGAATGTTGTCGTACAGCACCGTGTTGAGCGCGCTCACCACCTCCGCGGGCGACGCATGCGGCTCCTTGCGGCACAGCGCGCCGACCGCGCTCTGCACCATCAGCATCACGAGCCCGGACGTGAGGCCATGGCCGGCCACGTCGCCGATGCCGATGAAGCCGCCATCGCCGGCAGCGAACGCATCGTAATAGTCGCCGCCGACCTCGCTGGCCGGCACCATCTTGGCGGCCAGCTCCAGCTCCGGGATGGCGACGCTGCGCGGCAAGAGGCAGGTCTGGATGCGGGCACCGATTTCCAGCTCACGCTCCAGGCGCTGCTTGTGCATCAGCTCCGACGCGGCGCGCTCCAGGCCTTCGAATGCGCGCCCAGTCACCTTGAGCACCGGGCTCACGTACCAGCGCACGAAGGAGAGGCTCAGCGCCAGGCCCAGCAGGCCCGCGACGCCGGTGAGCATTAGGATGCGCTGGCGCAGGTCGCGCCCGGCTTCCAGCCGCAGCGTGGAAGCTACCATCGCCACGCGGCCGACGACGGCGCCTTCTACGGCTTGCTCGGTCCACGACCACACGTAGTCCTTGCTCTGGTTCAGCTGCGAGCGCGGCGCCGCGAACAGCTGGGCTGCCGGGATGGGCAGCGCGCCGTGCGTCGCCAGCACGCTGCCATCGGGCGCCGTCGCCACGATGGCTTGCACGTCCTCGTCCTTCGCGTAGCGCGCGAACGCGTCCTGCAGCATCGGCTCATCCTTCAGGATCAGCGCCAGCTCGCCGCGCTCGGCGACCTCCACCGCGCCGCGCGCCACCTTCCAGCCCAGATCTTGCTGCATGCGCGGGGTGAGCCAGTCGAAGATGTGGCCGACGAACAGCATCACCACCACGCACAGCGCGCTAACGAGCAGCGCGATGAAGCCCGTGAGCGCCACCTTCAAGCGGGAGCTGGACAGGATGCGCTGGCGCTCCGCAACCGGCAGCAGCGTAGGGGTCTTGGGCAAAAGCGAGACGCTCACGGTCAAATCTTGATGCGGTTGCGCCCGGCTTGTTTCGCGGCGTAGAGGCGCTGATCGGCCACCTCCACCAACTCGTCGAGCGTGCGGCCGTCGATCGGGTACGTGGCGATGCCGCCGCTGACGGTGACGTGGAAGCTGCGGCCTTGCCCGCCGTCGAAGGTCACTTTGGCGAACTCCCCCGTGACGCGCGACAGGATCTCGCGCGCGCTCTCGGCCCACTCGCCGAAGAAGGCGATGATGAACTCCTCGCCGCCCCAGCGGCCGCGCAGATCTTGCAAGCGGAAGCGCGTGCCGAGCAGCGCGCCGAAGGCGGAGAGCACTTTGTCGCCCACGCCGTGACCGTAGGTGTCGTTGACGGACTTGAACTTGTCGACGTCCATCAAGCACAAAGATAGGTGTCGTCGCGAGCGCTGCGCCTCCGCTAGGCGCGACAGCACGCTCTCCGTGAACGCGCGGCGCGTCAGGAGGCCGGTGAGGAGATCCCGGTTGCTCTGCTCGCGGAAGACGCGCGTGCGATCGAGGCGCACGCGCAAGCGCGCCAGCAGCTCCGCGGGTCCAATTTCGAGCGGGAGCACGTCGTCGGCGCCCGCCTCGAAGCCGCTCGTCACCGCCTCGCTGGTGGCTTTGGCTCGCAACAAGATCGGCAGGTCGCGCCAGCGCGGGGTGGCTCGCACCAGCCGGCACACGTTCAGACCCAGCGCGCCGTTCTGGTCCACCACCAGGGCGCTCGGCTGCGAGGCGTCCAGCGCCTCCAGCACCAGCTCCGGTTGGTGGAACACCTTGACGTCCAGCTGCGCGTCTTGGAGCGGCTCGCGCAGCCACTCGATGTTGCCGTTCAGCGCCAGCGCCAGCACGCGCGGCCGCTCGCCGACGTCGCCGATGTCCAGCGTATCCAGCGCCGTTGCGATTTTGTCTACGGCCGCGGGTAGGGTGAAGTTCAGCACGGCGCCCAGCCGCGCCGCGGCGCTGCGCGCG
>JAEYOT010000391.1 GCA_023411445.1 Pseudomonadota bacterium | reverse complement strand
GGTGAGGGCTCAGCAACCCTGTCGTCGGAAGATGCCCGGCCCCGGTGTGAGGATGCCGTGAGGATCGAACTGCTGCTTGGCCTGCTGAAACGCCTTCCACTCTCGCCCGTAGTGCTGCTTCCAGTCTTCCTGCGTGAAGTCCAGCGTGCCGATCGGGTAGCGAGTGCCGCCCAACGCGCGTGCCTGCTCGAACCAGACGTTGTTGCGTTCCCGCTTGTTGTCGGCGAACGCATCGTCGCGACCGGGCACGTTGTGAGAGGTGAGCACGTCGAACAGCCACACCAATTCTTCGTCCGGCAAACGGAACAAGGGGCGAGAGATGGTGCTTGTGCGCAGCGGGAACAACAGCACGAAGCCGAAGAGGCCGACGTCGTCCGGCTGGAAGCTGGCGCTGATGTCGGCGACGTAGTCGCCGAGCTCGCTGTCGGGCAAAAAGACGTCGTACCAGGGGTGCGTGACGCCCTCGAACAGGCCGAAATCACGGAGCTGATCGATGCCCTTGTCGACGATGAGCTGATACTCCTCGTACGGCATGACCTCCGTGCTCAACGTGCCGGGTAGGTAGTGCAGATCGCGCAAGAAGTGCGCGGTGTTGGGCGGGTTAGCCGCGTCGTGGAAGGAGGCCACGTTGAGCAGCCACACGACGCCACCCGTCGCCGGATCGACGCCGCCTTGCGCGTAGACGCTGTCCAGATCTCCGCGGTAGACGAGCGTCCGCAGATCTTCCTGCAGCGTGTGGATGTCCACGTAGACGGCAGTGGTGTTGCTGGCGAGCGGCTTGGCAGGCACCAGCTTGACCTTCGCCTTGACGATGATGCCGCACTGCCCGAGGCCGGATAGCACGTGGTCGAACAGCTTGCGGTTCTTTCGCTCCGAGCAGACCTCGAGGTGGCCCTTGCCGGTGACGACGGTGAGCTCGTCGACGTGCTCGACCTGAACGCCGATGTCGTACGCCATGCCGCTGATGCCGCCCATCGACAGCGTCCCGCCGATGGAGAGGCCGATATAGCCGGTCAAGACTGGCGGCGTCTGCGGCGGCAAGGTCGGGTGGCGGAGCGCGTCGTGCAGCAGCTTGCGCCAGGTGCAACCGCCGCTCACCACTGCGTAGCCGGGACCCATCTCGTAGATGGTCTGCAGAGCGCTCATGTCGATGACGAGGCCGTTCTTGACCTGAGCTTGGCCGTGCGTGGCGTGGCCCTGGCCGCGCGCCGCGACCTCGATGCCGTGCTGGGCGCAGAACTTCACCATCGCCACGACGTCTTCGATCGAGCCTGGGCGGAGCACCGCGCGTGGCGAATCGAAGATGATGAGCCCGAGATCCGAGCCCATCTCGCTGCGCGCGGCGGCGTCCGTGAGTAGCTCACCGTCGAGGGCCGGGACCCGGTCGAAGGGAGCAGGGTGGTGAGGCCCCTTCCCCTTCCCGGGACCAGGAGGATTACCGGGACCCGTCCCGGGGTTGCCAGGCGGAGGGCCGGGCTCGCCCACCCAGGCGCCAGCTTGTGAGCTGTAGCCGATGATCGTCGCCGTCACGCCCGCTGCCTTGAGGAAGTCACGCCGACCCAGTTGCTGACTGCTCACCGTCATACCTCCGTGGTTCTTCGCTTCACGCACTTCTGATCCGACGATCACGGTAGACCGACGAAATGTCTCTTTTCAAGACGCATCGGGGCAATCATGCAAAAGCGGTGAGCGTTCTTCCGCGTCTTCTCTACATCGACGCCAGCTGCATCATCGAGCGCGAGCTATCATCGAGCGCGAGCTGCATCACTCCCGGGAGTTAGTGGGGTCGCGCTGGCGCGTGCGACGGCGCGAGGTCAGTGTCCGTTGGTGCTTGAATGCGGACGCGGCCTACATCGCCCTACACGGCGCAGGCGGCTGCCCCAGCTCCGGCCGGCGCACAACCCCCGGTCGGAGGTGCGCGCCGTTTCCGCAAATCATTTGATCCACCCCCGGGCGGTAACCACACTTTCAAGACAGTTGCCGGTGGACCGCATGCGCGATTTTTCCAACCTACCAGATGCCGCTGGTTCTGGCGAAGAAGGCCAGTCGCACTTGCAAACGCGAGGTCGAAGGCAGACCATCACGCCCGTGACGCGTCTGGATCCGCGGCGCCTGAGTCGCAACTTTCTGTCGCGCATCGAGAGCCCGGCGGGCTTCGACATTTTGTTCGAGCACCTGTCGGACGTGTACTTCTTCGTGAAGGACGGCGAGGGGCGCTTCGTGCGCGTCAACCAAGGCTTTGTCAAGCTGCTCCGCGCCACGCGCGAGGACGAAGTGATCGGCGGGAAGGATTCCGACTTTTTCCCCGCGGATTTGGCTGAAAATTACATGAAGGATGACCGCGAGGTGATCCGCACGAGCGAGCCGATCATCGACAAGGTCGAGCTGGTGCGAAACCCCGACGGCTCCATCGACTGGTTCTGCACGACGAAGCTTCCGCTGTTCGATCGCAAGGGCTTGGCCATCGGCGTGTGCGGCATCACGCGCGACGTGAAGAAGATGAACACGAACAACGCGCGCTTCCTGTCGTGGGCGCCGGTGCTCGAGACGATGCTGAACGACTACGCTCAGCCGCTGTCGACGGCGGCTTTGGCGGCGAAGGTGTCGCTGTCGGTGAGCCAGTTCAACCGCCAGTTCCGCAAGAAGTTCCACACGACGCCGCGCGCGTACCTCACCAACGTGCGCATGAACGCGGCGTGTCATCTGCTGGTGTCCACGGATCTGCCTATATCGGATATTTCGCTTCAGACTGGGTTTTACGACCAGAGCCACTTCAGCAATCAGTTCGTGCGGCACCGCGGCTTGCCGCCCTCGCAGTACCGCAGTAAGTACGCGCAAAATCAGGAGCTTCCGCCGCTGCCGGAGGCTCCGGAGCGGCTGGGTAGCGCGCGCCCAGGCCCGCGCACTAAGCTGGGCTAACCCGCTCGATCATACTGAGTTCATGCTCGAGGCCGGGCGTAAGTCCCACCAGCTGCAGCAGGCCCATGCGCTGATTGACCCAGCGCGTTCAGCAAAATGGGCGGATTTTTCCTTGAAATCAGCGCCTGTAAAATCCACGCTGTGCGGGTTCTTTACAAATCCTCG
Organism: Pseudomonadota bacterium; assembly: GCA_023411445.1. Taxonomy (GTDB): domain Bacteria; phylum Myxococcota_A; class Polyangia; order Polyangiales; family Polyangiaceae; genus PMG-095. The sequence continues at coordinate 1,507 of JAEYOT010000391.1, read as the reverse complement.
CCCATTCCCTCCAAGACCATTTCGGCCCTCGGGGCGTAATCTTCTAACCGTCGCGTCGCGGCTTCGAGCCGCAGGAGAACGATCATGACCGCTGGCAACTTTGAGCCCAAGTTCATGAAGCTCGGTGTGCTCACCGCCGCGCTGCAGGAGCTAACCCCCCGCAGCGTGCGTGACCCCGATCCGGACCGCGCCATCGAAGACTGGCTGTTCTTCGGCCGTGAGGTGGGGGCGGACGTGCTGCAGCTGTCCGCAGCGCTGCACCCCAGCGAGAGCGACGTGCCCGCCGAGGCGATGCTCGATCCGGTGGCCAACACGTTGGATCTGCGCGCGCCCTTCGACAGCAAGCGCCGCGATCGCGTCGAGGTAGCGGTGCGCGAGTCCAAGGTGGGCATCAGCGATATTGCCTACTTCGACAACCTGCTCCACGACGATCGCGCGGTCCGCGAGAAGAAGATCGCGTTCATGCTGCGCGTCTTCGACGCCGCGGTGCAGCTGGGCTTGCCGGCAGTATGCGGCTTCATCGGCCGCGACCAAACCAAGAGCATGGACCAGAACCTCGAGGCGTTCGAGGCCGTGTTCGTGCCGCTCTTGAAAGAGGCCAAGGCGCGCGGCATCCGCTACCGCCTGGAGCAGTGCCCGATGCCCGGGTGGACCACCGGGGACAATTTCCACAACAATATCGGCTACGCGCCGGGCGCGTGGATCGCGCTGCATCGCATCTGCGAGCGCCACGGCGTGGGGGACCAGCTACGCGTCCACTACGATCCGTCGCACTCGATCTTGATGGGACAGGATACGCGATCCATCTTTCAGTTCTTGAAGGACTCTGGCTACGCGTTCTTGGTCGACGGCTTCCACGTCAAGGGCCAGGTCATCAACGCCAAGGGCGTGAGCGAGTGGGGCTACGGCGGCCAGACCATGAACCGGGGCGACTGGATCAACGGCAAGCCCTCGGACAACCCCGCGGACCAGCTGAACGCGTGGAGGAAGCAGACCGCGCTGTGTGAGCACGAGCTGCCCGGCACGGCCCGGCACGATCCGCTGGCCTACCTGCAGAACCGTACGGTGGACTGGTTGGATCACCAGCTCGCGGCGCGTGAGCTGCTGAGCCTGGATTTTAACAGCGCACCGCTAATCGTGGAGCACGAGTACGGGCCTGCCCGCACGCAGGACAAAGAGAAGCTGAAGCCAATCCTGGCCGGCTCCTTGGCGTTCACGCGCAAGATCGACGAAGCCGCGGCGTGCATGTACGCACTCCAGCATGAGGTGTTGCCTGCGCAGGGCATTCCGGTGCAGGGGCGCGGACGCGAGGCCTACCGGAGCTGAAATTGGGACGGGACTCCTTGTCCGGGCGCACTGCATAGAGCACACCTAGCTACTTTGACTACGAGCCGAGACTGAAAGGCCTTTCATGAAAGCTTCCACCCTGTACGGAGCGCCCCTTGTTTCTCTGACGCTGGTCGCGCTGGCCTGTGGGCCGACTGGCCCGGACCTGAACGACCTGAAC
>JAEYOT010000372.1 GCA_023411445.1 Pseudomonadota bacterium | reverse complement strand
GGCGCGCATCGCGGAAGCAGCCAGCGCTCCGCCCGCGGCCGAAGCGCCCGCGCCCGCCGAGTCCACGCCCGCCGCGGCGCCCGCGCCCGAGGCACCGAAAGAAGCGGCGCCTCACATCGACACCACGGACTTGCCCAAGTGACAAAGAGCGTTCGGCGTGCGGTTTGGTTGCTCTCCGCGCTGACCCTGGCAGCGTGTCACGGCCGTCCGCGCGGCGGCGGTAGCGCTGGCAGCGGGGGCGGCTCGCTCTCCCAGCGCGTCGCCGAGTTCGATCTCTCTGCGGGCGTGCCGGAGAGCATCGGCGGTGGGCTGTTTCAACCACCGCCCTCGCGCACCTACGTGGCGCTGGCGCGCAGCGTGGAAAAGATCGTGGACGATCCGGACGTGAGCGGCGCCTTCATCAAGTTCGGCGGCGCAACGCTGGGTTGGGCGCAGACCGAGGAGCTCGGCGCCCTGTTCCAGAAGGTGAAGAAGAAGGGCAAGCCCGTGGTGTGCCACGCGCACGTGCTGAACAACTCCAGCGCCGCCTTCGCGCTCAAGGCTTGCACGCGCACCTGGCTCAGCCCCGCCGGCGGCGCAGACACGGTCGGCATCGCCGCGCAGGTGATGTATATGCGCGGCCTGTTCGACAAGCTCAAGGTGGGGGTGGACTTCCTCCACGTGGGCAAGTTCAAGAGCGGCGTGGAGCCGTTCACGCGCGAGGGCCCCAGTGAGCCCGCGCGCGAGTCCTTGCTGGAGACGCTCGGCGCCATCCGCGCCGGCTGGCTGGATCAAGCCACGCAGGCGGGCAAGCCGGACAGCGTGCGCGCGGCGCTAGAACATGGCCCGTGGAGCCCGGAGGAGGCGAAGAGGCAGGGCTTGATCGACGCTGTCGGGTTCGAGTCCGAGGCGCTGATCGAGGCGAAGAAGCTGAGCAAGACCGAGCGCGTGACCGGCAGCTACGGCAGCCGGGCCAAGAGCAGCCAGGGTCCGGACATCGCGGAGCTCGTGCGCATCATCGCCGGTAGCAACGAGGGCTCCACTTCAAGACCGCACGTCGCGGTGGTGCCGGCGGAGGGCGCCATCGCCATGGAGTCGGGCGGCGCCTTCGAGAGCGGCGGCATCACGGCGCGCGCCATGACCAAGACCATCCGCCGACTGAAGAAGCAGGATTCGGTCAAGGCGGTGGTGCTACGCATCGACTCACCCGGTGGCTCCGCGCTGGCCAGCGACCTGCTCTGGCACGAGTTGCGCGAGCTCAAGAAGAAGAAGCCGCTGGTGGTCTCGGTCGGCGGCATGGCGGCGAGCGGCGGCTACTACATGGCGGTGGCGGCCGATCGCATCTTGGCCGAGCCGACCAGCATCGTCGGCTCGATCGGCGTGTTCGGCGGCAAGATCGTGCTGAGCGGCACGCTGGAGGAGATCGGCGTGCACACGGAGACGTTCCCTGCCAGCCCGGAGCCGGGCGCAGCGGCGCGCGCCGCCGCTCAATCGCCGTTCAGTATGTGGGACGACGCGACGCGGGAGCGCATCCGCGCCGAGATGCAGTCGGTGTACGATCTGTTTTTGTCGCGCGTGGTCGAGGGCCGCAAGCTGCCGCGCGAGAAGGTGGAAGAGCACGCGCAGGGCCGCATCTGGAGCGGCAAGCAAGGCTTGGAGCGCGGCTTGATCGATCAGCTCGGCGGCGTGACCGACGCCATCCGCCACGCGCTCAAGCTGGCTCAGTTGCCGGACGACGCACCGGTGACGATCGAGGGCGATCAGGACAGCTTGCTGGAGATGCTGCTCGTGGGCGAGAACGCCAACGAAGAGCAGGTTCGGCAAGCGCTCGCGGCGTATCAGGCACGCTCGCTGGTGCTGAAGGAGCTGCCGCTGTCCGCGCGGCGCTACGCTTCGGCGCTGGGGCCGCTGGCCGCTGGCGAGCGAGTGGTCGCGGCGTTGCCGTTCGGCATCTCGCTCGAGTGAGCGGCGTGCTCGTGATCCGGCGCGTGCGCGTGCTGGTGATGATGGTGGCCTGGCTCCAGCCAGCCGGCGAGCCAGCGGCGCACACCCACCCGCTCGGCCCGTAGCATGATCAAGAGCAGCACCACGCCGGCGCAGACGCGGCCGATGGGGGCCGGCAGCTCCAGCGGTCGCGCGATCGGCGCCACTTGGTTCAGCCCCAGCGCGACGGCGCCGGTGAGGCACACCAGCCAGACCAACACCGGCACGAAGCCGCGCGGTCCGAGCACCCGCCACAGCGTGAGCAAGGTGCCGGCGCCGAGCGCGCTCGACAGCGAGACCGCGAGCAAGCCCGCACCCGGCGACAGCCCCTTCTCCGTCAGCGCGCCCAGCGCGACGACGCTGGAGCCGCCGGTGCCCAGCAGCGCGCCGAGCACGCCGCTCACCACCAGCTCGCCAGGGCCGCCGAGCGATGCGTACAGCGCTCCGTCGTTCAATGAGGTGCTGAACACCGCCGCCAGCGCCACGGCCACGACCCAGATCGCCGTGGCGCGATCGAAGCGACGGAAACGGTCGCTCACGTCGTGGCTCAGGCGCGAAAGGCCTGCGCTCGTGCGCTGGGCGGCTTCTTCGCCGGCGATGGCGATGGCGAGCAGCGCCACCCCGCCGGCGACCAGCGGCACGAAGCTGGTCGCCAGCACGGCCGCGAGCGTCCAAGCGATGCCATAGCTGGCGAGCCCGAGCGCGACGCCCTCGGCGCCGATGGCGAAGCCCAACCGACCGAGCAGCACGAGCGGCAGGGATTGCCCTAGCTTGTGCAGCTCCGCGCGCACGCGGTCCCCCAGCCAGAAAGCGAGGCCCAGCGCGACCAACAGAAACGGCGCGCCCCGCTCAGCGACGGTCAGCACGACTTCCAAGAGCTCGTGCTCGCCCTCGTGGTGCCCTGGCTCGTGTCCGCCCAAGAACGCGAGCGACAAGCCGAGCGCCGCCGCTAGCAAGTCCAGCGCTCGCGCGCCGCGCGTCTTGGGCAAGTCCTCCAGCCAGTCGTGTGTCACCACGTGCAGCAGCACGCCGCTCACCAGCGCGCCGATCCAAGCCGACGCCGACTCCAGCGCGCTGGTCGGAACCGCGAATGAGCCGAGCACGCCCACCACGCTGGCCGCTGCCAGGGCCGCCGCCCGCCGCAGCGCGACCGTGAGGCCGTACTCACTGCGATACGCCAAGGTCACGACCGCCACCAGCGGCACCGTGTGCGCGATCAACGCGACGATGACGTCTAGGTGGCCGAGCACGCCGCCGGGCAGCGCGGCGTAGGCGCCGATGCCGAGGCCGTCGCCCACGTGATGCACGAGCAGGCCGATGAACCCGGCTTCCAGCGCGATGCGCGCCGGAGACAAGCGGCCTCGGCGTGACGCCAGGCGCTCCGAGACTTGGTGCAACAAGAGCGGGCCGACCAAGCCCAGCAAGAATGCGAGCCCGCCCCAGAGCCCGGCGCCGCTCAGCGCATCCGGAAGCAGGTGCGTGAGCACCACGACGGCCGCAGCCGTGGCTGCGAAGGTACGCAGCAGCCCGAGCACGACCGGGCGAGCAACCGAGACAGCCGTCAAAGCTGCCCCGAGCGCGACAGCCAGGACAGCGATAGTGAGGGCGGCCAGCACGGAGGGGCGACGTGTCTAGCACGCGCCGGCCGCGGCCGTCACCCGCAGTCGCCCGCCGCGATTTCTGAGCGAATTGGCGCAGTTGGCTTGGACGACCTCACGGCAGCGACCGTCTCCAGCTGTAGCGCCGTTTCCTACCTTTCGTGCCGCTGCATTAGCTACCAAGGCCCCGTGCCGGCCTTTCGCGGCTGCGCGGGGCGGGCGTATTCTGAGGTGATGCTCACATTCAGCTCGAGCGGGCCCGAGGCGGAGAAGCAGATGCGCGCCGTCATCTTCTACCTGACGACGTTCGGGTACATCGACGGCGATTTCGACGCGGTGGAGAAGGACTTCGTGCGGGGTTACGTGCGGCGCCTGGTCGCTCACCGCGTGAGCTCTGCGAACCTGCCGCCCGACACCGCGGCGGAGCTGAGCGCCAAGTTCACGGCGCACTTCATCGAGGTGTTCGAGGGCATCGATCGCCAGGTGATGGACCTGTTCACCGAGGCGGTGGCCGAGGGCGAGGCGCAGGATACCTTCGTGCGCGCCAAGCTGAAGCTGCGCTGCTTCGAGATCTTCAAGGCCTTCGACGAGCAGAGCCAAGAGCAACTGATGGCTACGGTGGACGAGCTGATCAACGCCGATGGCGAGGTCCACCCAGCGGAGGCGAAATTTCGCGCTGAGCTGGTGGACATGCTCAACGAGCAGCTAGGAGTGGAGCTGATCGACGAGGCGGAGTCGCTGCCGTTCGCGGTCTCGCGGCCGCAGGTGATGCAGACCCGCGCCGAAGATCACCCGTTCTTCGCGCAGTTCGAGCAGCACTACTCGGCCGACCGACAGGCGCTCGTCCGACAAGTGGAGAGCGATCGCGCCCTGATGGACCGCGTGATGGCGATCTGGGATCAGCAGCGCGCGCTCGGGCGCAACAAGCTGAAGGGCAAGACGCAGGTGAGCCAGTTCACGCCCGGCAGCGACTTCTTGGACGGCTACGTGCACGTGCTGACGCCCGAGCCCGACAAAGAGTACGAGCTGACGATCATCGGCGATCTGCACGGCTGCTACAGCTGTCTCAAGGCCGTGCTCACGCAGACGGACGTGCTGCGCAAGATGGCCGAGTACGAGCGACGCCCCGAGGGCAAGGTGTGCCCCAAGCTGGTGCTGCTCGGGGACTACATCGATCGTGGCATGTTCAGCTACCAGGGCGTGCTGCGCTCGGTGCTGCAGCTGTTCGCCAAGCACCCGGATCACGTCCACGTGCTACGCGGCAATCACGAGTATTACGTGGAGCACCAGGGCAAGGTGTACGGCGCCGTGCGCCCCTCTGAGGCGATGAGCACGCTCAAGCCGCACCTCTCGGACGACGTATTCCAGCACTACATCAAGCTGTTCGAGTCGATGCCCACCAGCCTGCTGTTCGAGCGCTTCTTGTTCGTGCACGGCGGCATCCCGAAAGACAGCACCATCAAGGCCAAGTACAAGGATCTCTCCAGCCTGAACGACTGGGATATCCGCTTTCAGATGATGTGGAGCGATCCCAGCGCCGCGGACGTGATCCCGGCCAGCCTGCAAGATCAGTCCGCCCGCTTTCCGTTCGGCAAGCTACAGTGCCAGGCGTTCTTGCAGAAGCTCGGCTGCCACACCATCTTCCGCGGTCACGAGAAGGTGGATGAAGGCTTCCGTCAGCACTATGCCGAGGACAGCTTCTCGCTGTTTACGATCTTCTCTTCGGGTGGGAAGACCAACGATGATCTACCGAGCGAGAGCAGCTACCGCTCGGTCACGCCGATGGCCGCTACGCTGCGCTTCAAGGACGGCAAGGGCGAGGTCACGCCGTTCGAGATCGACTACGAGAGCTTCAACGATCCCGCGCGCAACAAGTTCTACCAATCGGCTCCCGAGATCGCCCACGCCAGCTGAGCTCGGTCCGGCTCAATCACCGATGCGCCAGGCCAGCTGACCGTCTGCGGCCTGGATGGCTTCGAGGGCGTTATCATGCGTGACGAACACGAGCGGACCGGACGCGGCGAGCCGTGGCGGTTGTTTGACCTTGGTCTCGGCCTTTCGCTCGTAGACGACACACCCGCTGGCAGCTTCGAGCAGCAGCCAGCGCGCGCCGTGCGTGGCGGAGGCACGGCCGAACACGAACACGCCGGCCGGGGTCAGCGTCACCGTGCGATGGAAGCCGTCGGTGCTCCAAATTGGCTCGAGCGAGGTCGGCACCACGCGCCACGCTGGCGCGCCGCTCTTGCTGGCGCTGAGCGCGAAGCGCGGCGGCTGCGGGTTGACCGGCGCGCTGTCGAGCTGTACCCCTCCCAGCACGTCGAGCTCGCCCGCCTTCAGGCGCACGTCGCGCGGCTCGAATTTGTAGCGTCCAAGCAGCGGCTTCTGGGCAGGCTGGCAGCTGACGGGTTGGCCGCTCGCCGTGTCGATGCCGAGCGGCTCGCCGCCCAGCATCAGCGCAGCGCAGGAAGGACCGAACGTGATGTCGTGCACGTGGCCGGCGACCGTGATGGTCCACAGCGTGTTGCCGGTCTTCGCGTCGTAGCGCCGCACCTTTTTGGCGGGGTCGAAGCTGAGCAGCACGTCTCCACCATCGGCGTAGACGGTGATGCCGTTGGGCGCCGGAGCCTGCCAGCGGACTTGGCCGCTGTCTCCGGCGAGCAGCGTGAGCCGCGTGGCGCCGTCCGCCTGCGCGGCGACCCCCGCCACGCTGGCGACGGCGCCGTCGCTATGCAGGAGCGCGAGCTCTGCCGTACGCCAGAAGCGTAGCGCTCGCGGATCGCTCGCCGGGCGCGGCGGGGTCGAGCCGCCCGACGTGGGCGGGCTCACCACGGAGCGCACTCCGAGCCCGAACGAGAGCGCTACTCCGATCAGGATCAGCGCCGCGAAGGAGCCGAGCGCGAGCAGCACCACCGGCGTGCCTGTGCCGGCAGGGGGCACCGCCGGCGCGGGATGTAGCGGCGCCGGCGACAGCGGTGCCGGCTGCTGCTGCGCCACCAAGCGCGACTCGCGCCCGCAGTAGCCGCACACCACGATGGGTCCAGCGCTGAGCGGCAGCGCTGCCCCGCAGTGTCCGCACTTGGCTTGCTCTGCCCGCACGAGCGAGAGGGTAGGGCAAGTCCGCCCTGCTGCCGCGAGCTACCGTAGCTCACAGATTTTTCGTTGACGATGGAATGCGCCAGGGGCGCAGCAACTTGAGGGCGGACGTTTTCATGAACCCCTGTAGGCTGGAGGTGGCATGCGCAAGGTCGTTGGCTCGGTTGTGGTGGGCGCCGCGTGGCTCGTGCTCGCAGCCTGTTCGTCGTCGGACGCGCCGTCTTCACCGGGGACGGC
>JAEYOT010000326.1 GCA_023411445.1 Pseudomonadota bacterium | reverse complement strand
GCGCTGGGCTGCGCGCTGCCCTCGAGCGTCCGGAATCTGAGAGCGTGGTGGCCCGCCGTGAAGGCGGCGTCGTTCATCACCATTCCGCTGGGCGCGGCGATGGCATTGCTCCTGCTCTACAACGCCTTGCGCTTCGATACGCCGTTCGAGTTCGGCACCTCGCTTCAGCTCTCCACGCTGAAGTTCCGGCTCTCCACGGACTATTGGCTGATCAACGCGTACACTTACTTGCTGCGCCCCTTCCAAGAAGGCTGCGCTTTTCCGTGGGCGTTTGCGCCTTGGTACCTGCCCGCCAAGGAAGCGCTGGCTGGCTGGATCGGCATCCCCCACGGCTACATGATCAACGAGCCAGTCGTCGGGTGGCTGCGTGTCGTGCTGGTGACGTGGTGGCTACCAGTCGCTGTGGTGGTGGGCTACCGCAAGCTGAAGCAGGTAGCAGCCGCTGCTTGGCGTGGGACCGTCCCCGCGGGCGCGGACGTCGCCTACGCGTTCTCTGCGCTTTGCTTCCTAGTGCTAGGGACGCTGACGGCTGTGATGTTGCTCGGCCTGTACATGGCGACCATGCGCTACCTTGCCGACGTGACGAACGGCCTGGTGCTACTGGGCACCTTGGGTGGGTTCACGGTCCTCGCTACCAGGCGGCGCCACGTGACGCGCCTGATCAGCGGAGCTTTGCTCACGCTCACGCTGCTCGCCACCATCGTCTTCGGCTTCTTGCTCGGGTATCAGGGATATACCGGGCACTTCAAGCAGTTCAACCCGGCGCTCGACAGCCGCTTCCAGCAATGGTTCTCGACCTGTGAGGAAACGGCCACGCCGCCTGCGCAGGGCGAGCCGCGCAAGCGCAAGCGGCAGCAATAGCGCCCCGACGCGGCTCCGCTAGCGCAAGACTCGTACTTCGGCCAAGTGGAAGTTCGCGCGCGCCAGTACGCGCATCCGCACGTAGCGCGCTTCCTGAGAGCCGACGTTGGCTAGCCACGACGAGAACACGGTCGCGCGCCGAGCCACCTCACGATAGTTCTGCTGATCATCGCTGACCTCCACCACTAGCGGTACGGCGCGCTCGAAGCAGCAGTCCCGGCGGTTGACGACGCGCACCGCGCTGAAGCGCACGCGGCTGCCCAAGTCCAGCTCCACCCAAGGAAATTGCTCTTCGGTGGTGTGGAAGAAGAAATCGGGGCTGTCCGAGCAATCCTGCTGTGGCGAGCGGCAGCCGAAGCCGCTGATCATCGAGCTTGCGCGCCACGGCTTACCTAGCGCTAGGTTCCGCGCTTGCTCCGAGCGATCCAGCCCGAAGCGTAGGCCCCAAACGACGACGAGCGCTACGACCGCCACCAGCCCGACACGCCACAAGCGCTGCAGCAGCAGCGCGTCTCGTGCTCGTTTGCGCCAGTTGAAGTCTGCCAGCAGCTGCTGGGTCACGTTGGCGAGCAGGTCCGCGTCTCGCGCGAGCTCTTCCTTCGGTCGCTCCCAGCTGCCGAGCGGATCACTCTGCTCGACCAACTCGACGAGACGACCCAGTCCTTCCGGAGAGCCGGCGATGCGCGTGACGGTGTCGGCGTCCAGCGCGGTCCATGGAGGCAGGGAGTCACCGTGCGCTGCAGCCGTGGCTCGCACGGCGAAGTACGCCGCTTGGCGATAGAGCTCGAAGGCGACGGCGCTGGCTGAGCCGGGCAATGGCTCGGCTGGATGTTGGGCGCGTCGCGCTAGCTCCAGCAGCACGACCGAGCGCTCCGCCAGCTGCGTCGCGTGCTGCGGCGGCGCGGCCTCTTGCCGCAAGCTGCGCAGGTCCGCTCCGCGCCAGAACCAGTTGAACGCTCGTCGCAGAGCGCCGCGCGGCCGGGCCGTCGTCGCGGGCGCAGGCTGCGCTGGCGGGGAAACTGCGGGGGGGGCTTCGGTCACGGCGGGAAGGAAGCAGAGCGGAGGAAGGGGGTCAAGCGCGGCGCGCTGGCGTTCAGCGCGCTTTTTTCAGCCAGTGTTGGTTCTCGTCCTTGGAGTGCCCGCGCTTCGCGAGCACGAAGGGGCCGGCTGAGGCGACCACCCCAAAGTCGTCGCGTAGCGCTTCGCGGACGAAGGTTCGTTCGTCGTCGCGGGCCGGCGTCTCCCACAGCAGGTATTCGGCGTCGTAGATGCCGTTGCGCAGCGTGTAAGCATCGGCGCGGTTGGACACGTGCGGCACGACGTATTCGGAGCTCGTGATCTTGGCGTCTGGTGGCACCATCGCGATCAGCTTCTTCAGGTCGGCGTAGCGTTGGCGATCGGCGGCAGTGGTCTCGAACTTGTATTTGCCAAAGCCGCCTTTCGCGGTGTTCTGCTGGAGGATGGCGCCGTACTGGTAGCTCGTGAGCACCGTGGTCACGCACGCAGTCGCCAGCCAGACGCGCTGACGCCGCCAGCCGCCTTCATCCCCGGGGAAGCTGGGACGCCGCACCCACTCGAGCGCTGCCACGGCGCCGATGAACAAGAACGCCGTCCAGTGCGCGGTGTACTGAAAGGAGATCTGCACGAGCGGCGGGTACTTGGTGCTCAGCAGCGTGAAGAAGAAGCCAGGGACCGTCAGCAGGTAGCCGAGGGGACGCCGCCAAGCCAGAAAGCACAGCGGCGCGCCGATCTGCACTAGGTACAAGAACTTGTCCGGCTCGAGCAGGCTGGTGAGCGTGTAGACCGGATTGCCGATCACGGTCATCATGACGCCGGTGTAGCCGCGGCCACCGGCGGGGACGAGATCCTTCCATTGATGGATGAAGGACTCGCTGCCGTGCAGGAAGCGCGGCATGATCACCATCTTGATCAGGATGAAGTAGACGAACGCGACGCCGGCTACGACTAGGCCGGCGCGCGGCCTACGCCCTGCGAAGAGCATGAACGCGCCCATCACAGTGAGATCGGCCGCGACGTCCTCGCGGATGCTCAGCGTGAGCAGCACGGCCAGCGCGCCCCATTTGTAGTACCCCGCGTCCACGAGCCAGAGCGTCAGCCACAGGAAGAAGACACCCAGCGGGAGGTAGTGAAAGTCGTACAGGTTGCTGCCGTGCACGGGCGGGTAGAGCACGTAGAGCACGGCCAGCAGCGCGGCTGCCCAGCGACCGATGCGCGCCTGCGCGAACAGATACAGGGGCACGCACGCGCAGCCGATCATGAATGACTGAAAGACGAGCAGCGTTTCGGCGTTCTGATGGAAATAATAGAAGATGCCGATGACGTACGCGAACAGCGTCGCGTGAAAGCCGAAGTGGGAGCCGTGCGGGCCGACCAGCGGCGCGCTCTTCATGAACTGGTTGCCGTGGATCAAGTTCCACAGCAGGTTGTCCTCTAGGCCGAGGTCGTAGCTCATTGTGAGCACGCTGCGGTGGTAAGCAACCGTGTAGTACGAGAAGTACAGCGAGTAAAACAGCGCGGAGATGCCGACGATCAGCGGCGGCGCCCAGCGCTCGCTGCGACTCGCGGCGCGCGACAATGCTCGCGCCAGCGCTTGCCCCATTCCGTCCGCTTCCTCGGTGGACGCTTGCGCCGAGCGCGTCAGCAGCGCGTGCAGCAAGAAGCCGACGACGCACACCAGCACGCCGAAGGTGGTCTCGCGCGCTACCCAGATCTGCCAGCGCAGCAGCAGCGGCGCGAGGCCGATCAGCAGCAGCGGGGAGAGCTGCCAGGCGCGACGGTGGAGCCGCTCCGCAGCGCGCTGCCGCGCGCGGAACAGAAAGACGATGGCGGCCGTCACCGCGAGCAAGCCTGCGCCGAACATGCTGGCCAGCAGGGCGCGCCTGTCCGGCATGGACAGCTCGTTGCTGACGGCGTATTGCGTGAGCCCGTCGCTCAGGCTCAGCCACACGGCCATGCCGAAGGAGGCGCCTTCGCCGAACACCAGGGCCAGCAGCTTGCCGGCGTTGGCCAGGGGCATCAGGCGTTCACTGAGCGGTGCCGACAAACCCAGGCCCAACTCCCTGGCGACGAGTGGCCGCTCACCCGTCGTCGTAATCTCGGACCCGTGGCCGGTCATGGCGGGGTGGTGTAGCAAATCCACGTCCCCTCCCCAAGCTAGAAGCGCTTCGTGGCACGGGGTCGTCCTTCCAGCGTAGGCTAGCCGGCGCCTGCATGGAGCGACCGGAGCTTTCGATCATCATCCCGATCTACAACGAGGCAGCCGTGATCGACGAGCTGAAGCGCCGCCTCGGCCAAGCGATGGCGACGCTGGGCTCGCAGGTCAAGAGCTGGGAGGTCCTGTTCATCGATGATGGCTCGAAGGACGAGTCGCTGGCCATGCTGCGACAGCTCGCGGCGGAGGAGCCGCGCTACAAAGTGATCGCCTTCGCCCGGAATTTCGGACACCAAATGGCTATTACGGCTGGCATCGATCTGGCCGAAGGCGACGCGGTCGTCATCATGGACGCGGACCTCCAAGATCCGCCCGAGGTCGTGGTGGAGATGATCGCGCGCTGGCGCGAGGGGTTCGACGTGGTCTACGGCGTGCGCCGTAGTCGGGCGGGTGAGAGCCTATTCAAGAAGGCTACAGCGGCGCTGTTCTACAGAGTGCTGAACGCCATGCTGGGCGTGAAGATCCCGGTCGACGCCGGAGACTTTCGTCTGATCTCACGACCGGTGGTGCTCACGCTGCGCGCGCTACGAGAACGACACCGCTTCGTGCGCGGCATGGTGGCGTGGATCGGCTTCAAGCAGAGCGCCCTGTACTACGACCGCGAGGCTCGCTTCGCCGGCGAGACTAAGTACCCCCTCTCGAAGATGGTGCGCTTCGCCATCGACGCCATCACGTCGTTCTCCATCCTGCCGTTGCGCCTTGCGAGCTGGCTCGGGGCAGGCGTGGCCATGGTGGCCATCGTTTACGCGCTGTACGTGGTCTACGTGAAGGTGTTCCAGGGCGGGCTCGTTCAAGGCTGGACGACGCTGATGATCGCGGTGGCCCTCGGTACTTCGGCGCAGCTGTTCATGATCGGTATTTTGGGTGAGTACGTGGGGCGCATCTACGAGGAGATCAAGCGGCGCCCGCTCTACATCACCGCGGAAAAGCTGAACTTTTCTACGGACGACGTGGGCCCCAGCTCCCGGCACTACGTGCCTCCTCATGCTACCGTAGGCTCCGCCGATGACCGAGCGTAACGCGGCCAAGTTCGACGCCTACGCCGAGGAGTACGAGCGGCTCCACGCCGAGAGCATCGCCGTCACGGGTGAGGATACGGACTACTTCGCCGGCTACAAGGTGGACTGCCTGCGGCGCATTGGCGTGCCCCAGCACGCCAAGGTCTTGGACTTTGGCTGCGGCATTGGCAACGTGACCTGCAAGCTGGTCGAGCACTACACCGACGTCCACGGCTACGAGCCATCGAAGGCCAGCGCCGAGAAAGCGCGCCAGCGCGCCAAATCTGCCCACGTGCACGACGACGTGCAAGCGCTGCCCGACGGCGTGTTCGACGTAGCAGTGTTGTCGTGTGTACTTCACCACGTGCCACCTGCGGAGCGGCTCGGCGTGCTCGGCGAGATCACGAAGAAGCTACGGCCTGGCGGCAAGCTGGTCGTGTTCGAGCACAACCCGCTGAATCCGCTCACGCAGCGCGCAGTCAAGTCGTGCCCGTTCGACGACGATGCGATCCTGCTTTGGCCGTGGGAGCAGCGTTCGCTGTTGAAGCGCGCCGGCTTCGCCGACGTGGACCTCGACTACATCGTGTTCTTTCCCAAGGCGCTGTCATTCATGCGGCCGCTCGAGCCCAAGCTCAGCTGGCTTGCGCTCGGGGCTCAGACCATGACCATCGGCGTCAAGCCTGCCTGACATGAGGGCGAAGCCCAGCAAACAAACCAGCAAGTTGATGCCGATGTGTGCCACGTAGCTGGCGAACACGTACATGGCGCCACCCGACGTCACCTGACTGATCGGATAGAACATGGCGAGCGCCGTGTAGGCGGCGACTTGGTACGCGCCAAAGAAGCCGGGACCAGCCGGCAGCAACGAACCGAGGCCGAGCAGGCCGAGCACGACGCATGATTGCGAGAGGGAGGCGTCGAGCCCGATGCCTTGCAATAACACCCAGTTGGCGAGGATCGAGAGCACCCAGTAGCAGATGGTGAACGCGCCGAACGGCAGCGCGCTGGTGAGTCTGCCGGCGAAGGCCAGGCCCTGGGCGACGCGCTCCAGGTTCTCCGCCAGGGGCGCGGCGAGCTTGGGCGACACGCGGCCGACCACGTTCCTCACCAGAGCGCTGACGTGTCCGCGCAGGAAGTAGAGCGCGACCATGCCCGCCAACGCCACGACGAACAGCAAGGTGGCGGAGCGGAGCGCGCCCGGCACCAGCGAGACCGGGATCGGCAGCTTCCCGACACGGTCAGGCAGCGGCGAGATGGGCGTCGAAAAGGCGAGCCCGAGCGTCGTGAGCAGCACGATGCACAGGCCGTCGATGGCGCGCTCGGCGGCGATGGTGCCGAAGCCTTGGGCGAACTTGAGCCGAGGCTCCGTCACCGTGATGAGGTACGGCCTCACCATCTCACCCAACCGCAGCGGCGCGAAGAAGGTTGCGCCGGAGCCGACCAAGCCGACCGCGAAGGTGCGCCGCGCCGAGACCTGCTCGAAGAATGGCCGCAGCATGTAAACCCAGCGCGCGGTGCGAAAGTAGAAGGCCAGCAGCATCAGGACGACGAAGCCAGGCACCGCCCACCACTGAAGCTCCTTTCCAGAGCCAGCCGGCGGCGCGAACGGCAGACCGCCCTGCTTGAGCGCCCACGCGAAGCCAGCGGCAATGAGCAGCGAGATCAGCACGCGGGGCAGCGAGCGCTGCAGGGCCGAGCGCGGCCGCGGGGGCGGGGTGCTGTTCATGCGTCGCGCAGGTTTCTCACGTCTGCGCGCGCTTTTCACGCGGATCTAACCCCGAGCACACCCGCACGGGCAGCCGCGGGTACTTCGCGAAGCGTTCGGGCTCGACCTGGGCGCGCTCGCACAGCCAGAAGGCCGAGCCCTTCGCCGAGACGATGGGCCGAGACCAACGGCAGATCACGCACAAGCCGACGCGAGCGCGCTCGGCTTCTGTGGGGATGAGCGGCGGCTTCACGCTCGCTCGCCTAAGATCAGGCGAAGGCGGGCAGCGGGAGGCGGAGGCGCTCGAGAAGCTTCTTGATCCTGCGCATGGCTGCTTTCCTCGTTGGGCCGGCGAGTGGGCCGGTGTGCGTCGATGTACTACATCTGCTGCCCCGACCTGGCAAAGGAAATCGAGACGCGCGCGGTGTATCCTCGGGATTTCGATGCTGCTGTGACGTGAGTACACTGCCGCGCGTGACGGACGGTGCCGCCAGGGAGGGCTCGAATGCTCCACGTGTCCTGCTCGTGGGCGCGGGCGGGATTGGCGGCGTGCTGGGC